>NZ_JBMDKH010000009.1:0-209417 GCF_057809615.1 Hydrogenophaga sp. FG152
GCCGGATCAGCCCCCTTGGGGGGCAGCGACCCGCGCAGCGGCGGAGCGTGGGGGCGTCGTCACTTGTCGCGCTGGCCTTCGGTCAGCGTGTCGAGCTGGAATTTGCCGCTCTTGTCCCACAGCCAGACCTCGGTGTAGGTCACGCTGCCCATGCGCACGGGGGCGGGGAAGGGGGCGGCGGCGCGCACGGTGCGCTCGATCTCGCGCATCACGTCGGGCACATGGCTGGGCGCGCGCATCCAGTTGATGTTCTGCACATTGCCGCGGCCGTCGACCTGCACCTGCAACACGCCCACGGCGTGCATCAGCGGCGGCAGCTGGCCCTTGTAAATTCGGTGGGCATTGCGTTCGTAGATGTGGCGCGCGCCGTCCTTGCGGTAGTCGTGCGGCGAGGCGGCCTGTGAAATGAAGGCGGGTGCGGGCAGGGTGCTCACGGGCGGCGGTGGTGCGGGCACGGGCGCCGGCGGTGGGGGCGGAGGCGGCGGCGGCGGTGGGGGCAGCGGCGCGGCACACGCGGCCAGCAAGGCGGCGGTGCACAGGCCGAGCCAGCCCCAGGACGAGCGGGGCTGGTCGGCGGCGTCCGCGCGCGTGGCCGGACGGGGAGCGGGGGTGATGTCTCTCATGGTGGCTGACCTGCAAAGGGATCGGGGGTCGGGCGGGGTCTTCGGCTGGACCATATGGCGGGGCGGATGAAGTGTATGGGCGTTTCGACAGGACGTGGGTACAGTAGAGGCGGATACTGGGTGACCTCGATCGCGATCGCGTGTCCATCCTCTTTTCTGACGTCGGCGCCACAGATGCTCTCAGACCTCGATGCCTTTTTATTGCGCCTGGCGACGGAGCGCGCCGTGCTGGTGACGGTCGGCGCGACGCGCGGATCCGTGCCGCGCGAAACCGGTGCGTGGATGGCGGTGTTCGCGGGCGCGGCGGGTGGCGCGGTCGGCACCATCGGTGGCGGGCACCTGGAGTGGGATGCGATGCGGTATGCGCGCGAGGCGCTGGGGCGCGGGGCCAGCGAGCGGCCTGCCGCCTGGTCGCAGGCGGTCACCCTGGGCCCCAGCCTGGGCCAGTGCTGCGGCGGGGCCCTGGTGCTGCAATTCGAACTGGTGGAGGCCTCCAGCCGCGAGGCGCTGCGCCAGCGCCTGACCCTTGGCCATGCGCCGCTGGCGCTGTTTGGCGGAGGTCACGTGGGCCGCGCCCTGGTGCAGGCGCTGGCGCCGCTGCCGTTCGATGTGACGTGGATCGACAGCCGGGACGAGGTGTTTCCGCACGACCTGCCGATCGGGGTGCGCACCGAGTACTCCGAACCGGTGCAGCTCGCGGTGCGCGACCTGGCGCCGCGCTCCAGCGTGCTGATCATGAGCTTCTCGCACGCCGAAGACCTCGACATCGTGGCGGCTTGTCTGCAACGGCAACGGCAGCACGAGGATCTGGGCTTCGTGGGGCTGATCGGCAGCAAGACCAAGTGGGCGACCTTCCAGCGCCGCCTGCGCCAGCGCGGTTTCAGCGAGGCGGAGCTGGCGAGCATCACCTGCCCCATCGGCCTGCCGGGCATCCAGGGCAAGGCGCCGGCCGTGATCGCCGCCTCTGTGGTGGCGCAGTTGTTGCTTGTCTGCGAAACCACGGCCGATGCGCGCATGACCTCTTGAATGTTCTCAAAAAGTGTATACACTTTGGCCGACCGGTCGCAGCGGAGCGGGTGTTCCCACAACACTCAAACGCGGCCCTCAGACGACTCAGAGCGCCCGCGGTGGTGAGTCGCAAGCCCTGACCTTGCCTTGAGGTGCCATGGAAACTTACCTGCTCGACTGGGCCAATCTGCTGCTTCGCTGGCTGCACGTCATCGTGGCCATTGCCTGGATTGGCTCATCTTTCTATTTCGTCTTTCTTGACAGCAGCCTCACCCCGCCAGAGGACGAGCAGCTCAAGAAGGACGGTGTCAGTGGCGAACTCTGGGCCCTGCACGGCGGCGGCTTCTACCACCCGGTGAAGTTCGCGGTCTCCCCGCCCAAGCTGCCCGACCACCTGCACTGGTTCTACTGGGAGAGCTATTCCACCTGGCTCTCGGGCTTCGCGCTGTTCCTCATCTCGTATCTCTGGAGCCCGAGCGTCTACCTGATCGACCCGAAGGTGTTCGAGTGGTCGCCGGCCGCGGCGATCGCCACCGCACTGGGTTTCCTGGTGGTGTTCTGGCTGCTGTACGACGCGATCTGCCGCACGCTGGGCCAGAAGGAGAACGGCGACGCCAAGGTGGGCGCGCTGGTGCTGGTGCTGGTGTGCGTGGCGGCCTGGCTGGCCACGCAGCTGTTCGCCGGGCGCGCGGCCTTCCTGCTGGTGGGCGCGATGATTGCCACCGCCATGAGCGCCAACGTGTTCTTCTGGATCATCCCGGGCCAGCGCACGGTGGTGGCCGATCTCAAGGCCGGCCGGCCGGTCGATCCCATCCACGGCAAGCGCGGCAAGCAGCGCAGCGTGCACAACACCTACTTCACGCTGCCGGTGGTGTTCGCGATGCTGAGCAACCACTACAGCTTCACCTACACGCACCCGCAGAACTGGCTGATCCTCATCGGCATGATGTTCGCCGGCGCGGCGATCCGCCAGTTCTTCGTCATGCGCCACGGTTACAAGCTGGGCCGCAACAAGCACCCCTGGCCCTATGCGGTGGCTGGCGTGGTGGCGCTGATTGCGCTGATCGTCTGGCTCAAGCCGGCGCCCGTGCAGGCGGTGGCGGTGCCCGCCACCGTGAGCTATGCACAGGTCAAGCCGGTGATCGACCAGCGTTGCGTGATGTGCCATGGCGAGGCGCTGCAGTCCAAGAACGTGCGGCTGGACACGCCCGATGCGCTCAAGCAGCACGCGCAGGCGGTGTATCAGCAGGCGGTGGTCACGCGGCTGATGCCAATGAACAACGCCACCGGCCTGACCGAAGAGGAGCGTGCCCTCATCGGCCAATGGTTCAAGGGCGGGGCCAAGACGGAGTGAAGGATGGGCGCTGTGCGCCGGAGGGCATGTGATCTGCGGTAACCTCGTGACCGATTTCACAACCTCCGAGCAGAGCACACCATGAAGACGCAAGCCGCCGTGGCCTGGAAAGCAGGCCAGCCCCTGACCATTGAAACCGTGGACCTGGAAGGTCCGAAATTCGGCGAAGTGCTGGTCGAGATCAAGGCCACGGGCATCTGCCACACCGACTATTACACGCTCTCGGGCGCGGACCCCGAAGGCATCTTTCCGGCCATCCTCGGCCACGAAGGGGCGGGCATCGTGGTCGACGTGGGCCCTGGCGTGACCACGCTGAAGAAGGGCGACCACGTTATCCCGCTGTACACGCCCGAGTGCCGCCAGTGCAAGTTCTGCCTGAGCCGCAAGACCAACCTGTGCCAGCTGATCCGCGGCACGCAGGGCAAGGGCCTGATGCCCGATGCCACCAGCCGCTTCAGCCTGGACGGCAAGCCCATCTTCCACTACATGGGCACCAGCACCTTCAGCAACTACACCGTGGCGCCCGAGATCTCGCTGGCCAAGATCCGTGAGGACGCCCCCTTCGACAAGGTCTGCTACATCGGCTGCGGCGTGACCACCGGCATCGGCGCGGTGATCTTCACCGCCAAGGTGGAGGCGGGCGCCAACGTGGTGGTGTTCGGCCTGGGTGGCATTGGCCTGAACGTGATCCAGGGCGCGAAGATGGTGGGCGCGGACAAGATCATCGGCGTGGACCTCAACCCCGCCCGCCAGGAGATGGCGCGCAAGTTCGGCATGACGCACTTCATCAATCCGAAGGAGGTGGAGAACGTGGTCGATGCCATCGTGCAGCTCACCGACGGCGGGGCCGACTACAGCTTCGAGTGCATCGGCAACACGCAGGTGATGCGGCAGGCGCTGGAGTGCACGCACAAGGGCTGGGGCCGCAGCATCATCATCGGCGTGGCCGAGGCCGGTGCCGAGATCAGCACGCGCCCGTTCCAGCTGGTCACCGGCCGCAAATGGGAAGGCTCGGCCTTTGGTGGCGCAAGGGGCCGCACCGATGTGCCCAAGATTGTGGACTGGTACATGGACGGCAAGATCAACATCGACGACCTGATCACCCACAAGCTCAAGCTGGCCGACATCAACGAGGGCTTCGCGCTGATGAAGCGCGGCGAGTCCATCCGCGCCGTCGTGGAGTTCTGATGGCGCTGGAGACCTTGAGCGAGCACCGCTGCTTCGGTGGCGTGCAGGGCTTTTACCGCCATGCCTCGGCCGGGATCGGCCTGCCCATGAAGTTCGGCGTGTTCGTGCCGCCGCAGGCGGCACAGGGCCCGGTGCCGGTGCTGTTCTACCTGGCGGGGCTGACCTGCACCGAGGAGACTTTCGCCATCAAGGCCGGCGCGCAGCGCGTGGCGGCCGAGCTGGGCCTGATGCTGGTCTCGCCCGACACCAGCCCGCGCGACACCGGCATCGAAGGCGCGAGCGCGGCCTGGGACTTCGGCCACGGCGCAGGCTTCTACCTCGATGCCACGCAAGCGCCCTGGGCGACGCACTTCCGGATGGAAAGCTGGGTCACGAAGGAGCTGCGCGAGCTCGTGCTGTCGCAATTTCCCGCGCGGGACGACCGCGTCGGCCTCTTTGGTCACTCCATGGGTGGCCACGGAGCGCTCACGCTGGCCCTGCGCCACCCCGGGCTGTACCAGAGCGTGTCGGCGTTTGCGCCGATCGCCGCGCCCACGCAATGCCCGTGGGGCGAGAAGGCGTTCGGTGGCTACCTGGGTCACGACCGCGCCACCTGGGCCCCGCACGACGCCACCGAACTCGTGAAGGCCGGGCGCAAGGCGCCGCCCTTGCTGATCGACCAGGGGCTGGCGGACAATTTCCTGGCCGCCCAGCTGCACCCCCACCTGTTCGAGGCGGCCTGCGCGCAGGCCGGCCAGCCGCTCACGCTGCGCCGGCACGAGGGGTATGACCACGGTTATTACTTCATCGCCAGCTTCATCGAAGACCACTTGCGCCACCATGCGCAAACCCTCTGTGCCTGACCCCATGCGCCCGCGCCAATTCGATCTCATCGCCTTCGACTGGGACGGCACCCTGTTCGATTCCACCGCGCTCATCACCCGCTGCATCCAGTCGGCGGTGGTGGATGTCGGAGGCGCGCCGCCCACCCGCGAGGCGGCCAGCTACGTGATCGGCATGGGCCTCATGCAGGCCCTGGCCCACGCCGCGCCCGATGTGCCGCCCGACCGCTACCCCCAGCTCGGCCAGCGCTACCGCCATCACTACATGGCCGCGCAACACGAGCTCAGCCTGTTCGAAGGGGTGTTGCCGCTGCTGGCTGAACTCAAAGGCCGCCACCACTGGTTGACGGTGGCTACCGGCAAGAGCCGCGCAGGTCTCAACGAGGTGCTGCACACGGTGGAGCTGCAGGGCGTGTTCGATGGCTCGCGCACCGCCGACGAGACCGCGGGCAAGCCCAACCCCCGCATGTTGCACGAACTGATGCGCGAGTTCGGCGTGGCGCCCGAGCGCACCCTGATGATCGGCGACACCACGCACGACCTGCAGATGGCGGTCAACGCCGGCTGCGCGAGCGTGGGCGTGAGCTACGGCGCGCACGAGCCGACCAGCTTCGCGGTGCTCAACCCCTTGCACGTGGCGCACTCGGTGCGCGAACTGCACGACTGGCTGAACGCCCACGCTTGAGCCGGTCATGAGCATCCCCTCCGACGATCCGGTCTACGCGCTGTGCAACAGCCGGGATCTGGTCGATGGGGGGCGTGCCGTGTCGTTCGACGTGGTGTACGCAGGCCAGACCTGCCGCGCGTTCGCGATCCGCTACCGCGGCCAGCCGCACGCCTACCTGAACCGCTGCACCCACGTGGCGATGGAAATGGACTGGCAGCCCGATCGGTTTTTCGACGACAGCGGCCGCTGGTTGCTGTGCGCCACACACGGCGCGGTGTACGAGCCCGACACCGGCGCCTGCCAGGGTGGGCCATGCCGGGGCGGGCTGGTCAAGATCGAGCTGGTGGAGCACGACGGGGTGGTCCACTGGCGGTCACAATACCACCTCAAACCCCTTGAATTCTGAGAACCTTCGACCATGAACGACGATTTCCCCGGCCCGTCCGCCAACGCCTCCAGCGACCGCACGCCGGGCGTGGCCTGGGAGCGCGCCACCCTGGAAAAACTGGTTTTCGCGACCATCCGCGAGCAGCAGTCCGCGCGCCGCTGGAAGATGTTCGGCCGGCTGCTCTGGCTGGCGGTGTTCGGCGCCATTGCCTGGTTCGCCTACACCAGCAACACCACCACCACGGTGAGCACCCCGCACACGGCGGTGGTGGACATCAAGGGTGAGATCGCCAGCGGGGCCGAAGCCAGCGCCGAATACGTGGTGGCCTCGCTGCGCTCCGCGTTCGAGGACGAGGGCGCGCAGGCAGTGGTGCTGCTGATCAACTCACCCGGCGGCAGCCCGGTGCAGGCTGGCATCATCAACGACGAGATCACCCGCCTCAAAGGCCTGCACGGCAAGAAGGTCTACGCGGTGGTGGAAGAGACCTGTGCCTCGGCCGCCTACTACATCGCCGCGGCAGCGGACGACATCTACGTGGACAAGGCCAGCCTGGTCGGCAGCATCGGCGTGCTGATGGACGGCTTCGGTTTCACCGGCCTGATGGACAAGCTCGGCATCGAGCGCCGCCTCATGACCGCTGGGGCCAACAAGGCCATGCTGGACCCGTTCAGCCCGCAGGACGAGGCGCAGAAGGCCTATATCCAGACCATGCTGGGCCAGATCCACGCCCAGTTCATCGAGGTGGTGAAAAAGGGCCGCGGCGATCGCCTGAAGGAGAACGGCGACACCTTCAGCGGCCTGGTGTGGAATGGCCAGCAGGCGGTGGCCCTCGGCCTGGCCGATGGCCTGGGCAACCTCGACTACGTGGCGCGCGAGATCGTCAAGGCCGAAGAGATCGTGGACTACACGCGCCGTGAGAACGTGGGCCTGCGCCTGGCCAAGCGCTTTGGCGCCAGCATGGGCGAAGGGATGTTCCTGGCGGCCCGTGCGGCCGGCGTGCAGCTGAAGTGAGGGCCCCGGGGCGGGTTCAGCCCTTGTAACCGTTGGGGTTGCCGCTCTGCCAGCGCCAGGCATCGGCGCACATCTGATCCAGCGTGTGCTTCGCCTGCCAGCCCAGCAGGCGCAGGGCCAGTGCCGGGTCGGCCCAGCACTGGGCCACGTCGCCCGCGCGGCGTGGGGCAATCTGGTAGGGCACCGGGCGACCGCTGGCCTGTTCGAAGGCGCGCACCACGTCCAGCACGCTGTGGCCGCTGCCCGTGCCCAGGTTCACTGTGAAGCTCTCGCCCCGGCTCAGCAGGGCCTTGATGGCAGCGACGTGGCCGGCGGCCAGGTCCTGCACGTGGATGTAGTCGCGCACACCCGTGCCATCCGGCGTGGGGTAGTCGTTGCCATACACGTTGAGGTGTTCGCGCTGGCCCACGGCCACCTGCGCCACGTAGGGCATCAGGTTGTTGGGAATGCCCGCCGGGTCTTCGCCGATCAGGCCACTGGGGTGGGCACCGACCGGGTTGAAATAGCGCAGCGTGCCCACGCGCCAGGCCGGACGGGCCGCGCACAGGGCGGTGAGCATGTCTTCGATGACCAGTTTGCTGTGGCCATAGGGGTTGGTGTGGCTGCGCGGGAAGTCTTCGGTGATGGGCACGGTGGCCGGATCGCCGTACACCGTCGCGCTGCTGGAAAACACCAGCGTGGGCGCGATCGAAGGGTCTTCCGCGTGCACGGTCTCCATGGCGCGCAGCAGGCTGACCGCGCCGCCGATGTTGTTGTGGAAATACTTCAGGGGCAGCGCCACGCTTTCGCCCACCGCCTTGTCGCCGGCGAAATGGATCACACCCACAGGGCGGTGGCGGCGCAACACGTCTTCCACCCAGGGCGTGTCCAGCACATCGCCTTCTTCGAACGGCATCGTCTGGCCTGTGATGCGCGCGAGGCGGTCCAGCACCACGGGGTGGCTGTTGGCGAAGTTGTCCAGCAACACCGGTTCAAAGCCGGCCTCGATGAGGGCCACGGCGGTGTGGCTTCCGATGTAGCCGGCGCCGCCGGTGAGCAGAACTTTCATTTTTTTACTTCTTGTTTGCGGGGTCGGGCTGGCGGCCGTAGATGTCCTCCAGCCGCACGATGTCGTCTTCACCGAGGTAGCTGCCCGACTGGACCTCGATCATTTCCAGCACCATCTTGCCGGGGTTGTGCAGCCGGTGCACTTCGCCAATGGGGATGTAGGTCGACTGGTTCTCCGACAGCAGGTACACCTCCTGCCCACGCGTGACTTCGGCCGTGCCCTTGACGATGATCCAGTGTTCGGCGCGATGGTGGTGTTTCTGCAGGCTGAGCGAGGCCCCCGGCTTCACACCGATGCGCTTGACCTGGAAGCGCTCGCCCATGTCGACGCTGTCGTACCAGCCCCAGGGGCGCGCCACGCGGCGGTGCATCGCGGCCTGCGGCACCTTGCGCTGCGAGAGGTGGGCCACCACGTCCTTCACTTGCTCGGCGTGGTCCCGCTGGGCCACCAGCAAGGCGTCGGGGGTATCGACGATCAGCAGGTCCTGTGTGCCCAGCGCCACCACGGTGCGGCCCGGCGCGTGGATGAAGGTGTTGCGCGCGTTCAATGCGTGGCCCTGCCCGGTGATGCGGTTGCCTTCGCCGTCGGCGTCGCTCAGTTCGGCCACCGCGTTCCAGCTGCCGACATCGCTCCACTGGCCCTGGAAGGGCACGACAGCCACATCGTCGTGCGGCTCCATCACCGCGTAGTCGATGCTCTGCGAGCGGCAGGCGAGGAAGGATTCGGCGTCGGGGCGAACGAACTGGATCTGGCCCACCCGGTCCTGCCGCGTCTGGCCCATGGCCTTTTCGCAGGCCTGCAGGATGTCGGCGGCGTGCTGGGCGAGCGCGGCCAGCAGCGTGCTGGCGCGCGCGAGAAAGATGCCCGCGTTCCACAGCACGTTGCCCTGCAGCAGCAAGGCCTGGGCGGCAGCCGGGGCGGGTTTTTCGATGAAACGGGCCACCCTGCGGCTGCCATCGGCGCGCTCATCGCCCTGCTGGATGTAGCCATAGGCGCTGCTCGGGAAGCTGGGCATCACGCCGAAGGTGACGATGGCACCTGCCTCGGCGGCCGGGACACCCTGGCGGATGGTCTGGGCGAAGGCCGAAGCATCGGGAATGTGGTGGTCGGAGGGGCAGAACAACAGCAGGGGATCGGCGTTGTCCTTCGAGCGGGCGAGCAGGGCGGCCAGCGCCATGGCCGCGGCGGTGTTGCGCGCCGCCGGTTCGAGCAGCACCTGCCCGGGCACGCTTTCCGCTTCGATCGCGTCGGCCACCAGGAAACGGTGGTCTTCGGCGGCCACGCAGATCACCGGGTTGTCGCACCAGGCCAGACGGTCCAGGGTCAGCTGCAGCAGGCTCTTGTCGCCCACCAGAGGCACGAACTGCTTGGGAAAACTCTGGCGGCTCAGAGGCCACAGACGGGTGCCGGAGCCTCCGCAAAGGATGACGGGGGTGATGCTCATGCCGGATGGGAGTGGGTTGAACCAGTGGGGGGGACCCCGCTTTCAATCCGCTGCAGTGTAGCCTTTCGATGGACGTCGGCGTGTGCGCCGTTAACATGGTGAGCCTTTCTTCACGAACATGCGAGCCAAACCAAGATGACGATCCGCAAAGCCGTATTTCCCGTGGGTGGCCTGGGCACCCGTTTCCTTCCGGCCACCAAGGCGATCCCCAAGGAGATGCTGCCGGTGGTGGACAAGCCGCTGATGCAGTACGCCGTGGAGGAGGCCTACGCCGCCGGCATCCGCGAAATGATCTTCGTGACCGGGCGCCACAAGCGCGCCATCGAGGATCACTTCGACACCGCCTACGAACTGGAGATGGAGCTGGAGGCCGCGGGCAAGTCCGCCCTGCTGGAATTGGTGCACTCCATCAAACCCGACGACATGGACTGCGTCTATGTGCGCCAGCCCCGGGCGCTGGGCCTGGGCCATGCGGTGCTCTGCGCCGAGCGCCTGGTGGGCAACGAGCCGTTCGCGGTGCTGCTGGCCGATGACCTGATGATGGGCCAGGACCAGGCGCAAGGCGGTGCCACCGTGCTGCAGCAGATGGTGCAGGCCTACGAGTCCAGCCCGGGCACGGTGCTCGCGGTGCAGGACGTGCCGCGCGCCGAGACGCGCCGCTACGGCGTCGTCGACGTGCACGGCGCCAACCAGGCGCTCGCCGAGGTGTTCGCGATGGTGGAGAAGCCGGCGCCGGACGTCGCCCCCTCGACCCTGGCCGTGGCCGGTCGCTACATCCTCACGCCGGCGGTGTTCGAGAGCATCCGCCAGCAACCTCGTGGCGCGGGGGGCGAAATCCAGCTCACCGACGGCATCGCGGCCCTGATCGGCAAGGAAAAGGTGCAGGCCTTCCGCTACGCCGGCAAGCGCTACGACTGTGGCAGCAAGGAAGGCTTTCTGGAGGCCACGATCGATCTGGCCTTGGCCAACACCGAACTCAGCGCTTCGGTGCGCGCGCACCTGAAGCGTCTGGGCGTCTGAGCCCGGACTTCAGCGGCCCAGCAGGAAGACGCAGGGCGCGTCCAGCGGCAACTCGCCGGACAGGGGCTGGGGGTTGCGCTTCCACTCCTGCACCAGCGCGCTGCGGCAGACCTGCTGCGGCAAGGTGAGTGCCCCGCACACGGCCAGGCGTGTGTGCGGATGCAGCGTTTGCAGCAGCGACTGCAAGAGGGCGGTGTTGCGGTAGGGCGTTTCGATGAGGATCTGCGTCTGCCCGGTCTTCAGGGCCAGGGCTTCCAGTTCCCGCAACCGTTTGGCGCGCTCGGTGGCGTCCTGGGGCACGTAGCCGACGAACGCGAAGCTCTGTCCATTCAGCCCGCTGGCGGCCAGCGCCAGCATGAGCGAGATGGGGCCGGTGAGCGGCACCACGCGCAGGCCCATCGCGTGCGCGGCGCGCACGATGGAGCTTCCGGGATCCGCGATGGCGGGCATGCCGGCTTCGCTGACGAGACCGATGTCGTGCCCGAGCAGGGCGGGGGCCAGCAGTTCACGGGCCTGTGCGTCGCCTTCGGCCTGCGGGGCATGGTCCCCCTTCTTGTGGGCCGCTCTGGGCAGCTCGGTGATCTGCTGCGCCTGCAGGGGTGCGGCCAGGCTGGCGAGGGCGTCCACCCGCTTGAGGAAGGCGCGCGTGCTCTTGGCGTTTTCGGTGATCCAGTGCGTCAGGCGCCGGGCGGTGCCCAGCGTTTCGGCGGGGAGCCACTCGGAGGGCGCCACGGGCGTGGCCTGCGCCACGCCGAAATCCAGGGGAGTGGGCACGAGATAGAGCGTGCCGCGTGATTCAGAGTGGGCGCTCACAACAACTTCACCCCCGCCGCGCGAATCAGCCGGCAGGTGCGGATCAGCGGAAGACCCACCAGGGCCGTCGGGTCGTCGTTGTCGATGCGCTCCAGCAGCGCGATGCCCAGGCCCTCGCTCTTGGCGCTGCCGGCGCAGTCGTAGGGTTGCTCCGCGCGCAGGTAGCGCTCGATTTCGCCGTCGCTCAGGTCGCGGAACACCACCCGCACCGCAGCGATGTCGCTGTGCTCGAAGCCCGAGGCCTGGCATACCACCGCCAGCGCGGTCTGGAACACCACGGTCTGGCCGCGCATGCGCCTCAGCTGGGCCACGGCCCGCTCGTGGGTGCCAGGCTTGCCAAGCGGTTCGCCAGCCAGGTCGGCGACCTGGTCGCTGCCGATCACCACGGCTTGGGGGTGTCGTTGCGCGACATTCCGGGCTTTTTCAATGGCCAGGCGAAGCGCCAGATCCGCCGGCTTTTCCCCGGCCCGGGGTGTTTCGTCCACGTTGGGGGCGATCGCTTCGAAGGGCACGCCCAGCCGGGACAGCAGTTCATGGCGGTACCGCGATGTGGAACCCAGAATGAGGGTGCGGGACGGGGTGTCGGATGACGGATCGGAAGCGGTGGTCATCCCGGTATTCTCCCCGCATTCTTTTACACTGCCCGGATGAAAGACACCCCCAAGACGGCCTGGAACCCTCGGCGCCTGGACGTGCGTGCCTTCGCCCAGGCGGCCGCCAGCCTGCAGGACGACGAGCCGCTTTCGGCATTCCCCCGCGTCCAGGCCGAAGCGGCCCTGGACGATGGCGCCACGCTCACGCCCGTGCGGTGGCGGGCACAGGGCGAAATGCGGCCGGCGGCCAGCGGCGGCACGCCCGATGTCTGGCTGCATTTGCAGGCCGATGCCCGGGTGCCGCTGACCTGCCAGCGCTGCCTCGCGCCCGTGGACACGCCCTTGACCGTGGACCGCTGGTTCCGTTTCGTGGCCGATGAGGCCACGGCCGAAGCCCAGGATGACGACTGCGAAGAGGACTTGCTGGCCCTGGAGCCCAGGCCCGATCTGCACGACGTGCTGGAGGATGAGCTGTTGATGGAACTGCCCCTGGTGCCCATGCACGACACCTGCCCTGAGCCGGTGTCCATGCGCACGGCGGGGGGCGGTGACGCTCCCGAGGCGGCGGCGCCCCGCAAGAACCCCTTTGCCGCACTGGCCAAGCTCAAAAAGTGAGCCTCTGGAGCGCCATGGCCTCAGGGCTGGCGGCATTGCCGCCTTCGGGCTATAATGCTTGGCTTTGCGCTGGTATCCATTCGCACGTTGACGTGCTCGGGTCAGGCGCGCAACCGGTTGAACGGAGCGATTTCAGGTCTCCGTTTGTGCCACTCCGTTTGACCCTACCGATTTCAGGAGCCCACCATGGCTGTTCAGCAAAACAAAAAGTCCCCCTCCAAGCGCGGCATGCACCGTTCGCACAATGCACTGAACGTTCCCGGCATCGCCGTGGAACCCACCACCGGCGAAACCCACCTGCGCCACCACATCAGCCCCAACGGCTTCTACCGTGGTCGCCAAGTGCTGAAAAACAAGTCCGAAGCCTGATGGCGGGCCGACACGGGCCTCGCCGCGGTGTCGCGAACGGGGTCCGGTTGGCCAGTGAGGCACAGGCCCGCATGCTGCATGCGGGCTTTTTTTGTTCTTGGGGTGCACAAAGCGCTCGATCCGGGGTGTTGTCATGATCACCATCGCTGTGGATTGCATGGGCGGGGATGTCGGGCCGGCCGTCACCATGCCTGCCTGCACGGCCTTTCTGGCTGCTCATCCCCAGGCGCAGCTTCTGCTCGTGGGCAAGCCCGAGGTGTTTCGTGCCTGGCCCCAACTGCTCAACAACGTGCGCTGCAAGGTGGTGCCGGCCAGTGAGGTCGTGACCATGGAGGATCCGGTGGAGGTGGCGCTTCGCCGCAAGAAGGACTCTTCGATGCGGGTGGCCATCAATCAGGTCAAGGACGGGGCTGCACAGGCTGCCGTCTCGGCCGGCAACACCGGGGCGCTCATGGCCATCGCCCGCTATGTGTTGAAGACCATGGATGGCATCGATCGCCCGGCCATCGCCACCCAGATGCCCAACGCCCGGGGTGGTGCGACCACGGTGCTCGACTTGGGCGCCAATGTCGATTGTTCGGCCGAGCACTTGCTGCAATTCGCCGTGATGGGCTCCGCTCTGGTGGCGGCGGTCACGGGTCGGCAGGAGCCGACGGTAGGCCTGCTCAACGTCGGTGAAGAAGTCATCAAAGGCAGCGAAGTCATCAAGCAAGCGGGCGTCCTGCTGCGAAATGCATCCAACACCGGCGATCTGAATTTCTTCGGAAACATCGAGGGCGACGACGTTTTCAAAGGCACGACGGACATCGTGGTCTGTGATGGTTTCGTCGGCAACGTGGCGCTCAAGGCCAGCGAGGGCCTGGCTTCGATGATCAGTGGCTTCATCCGGGAAGAGTTCTCGAAGAACATCTTTCGGAAAATGGCGGCCATCGTTGCCTATCCGGTTCTAAAGTCATTTAAAAATCGCGTTGATCACCGTAGGTACAACGGTGCGGCACTGCTTGGCCTGAAAGGGCTGGTGTTCAAGAGCCACGGATCGGCGGATGCCTTTGCCTTCGAACATGCGCTGAGCCGGGCTTATGATGCGGCCCACAACAAATTGCTGGACAACGTGCGGGAGCGCATCGCCCACGCCAAGCCGCTGATTGCTCCGGAGTCCGTGCCCAGCGAGCTCAAGAGCATTCCGACCCTTTGAAATTTCGCCTCTCACCCGCATGACACGCTACGCCCGCATCACCGGCACTGGCAGCAGCCTGCCGCCCCAGCGCCTGACCAATGCCGACATGGTCGAGTTGCTGGCACCGCGCGGCGTGGAAACGAGCGACGACTGGATCGTCGAACGCACCGGCATCCGGGCGCGTCACTTCGTGGCCGACGGGGTCTATGCCAGTGATCTGGCCGTCGAGGCCTGCCAACAAGCCTTGTCCGCGGCCCAGGTGGCGCCGGACGACATCGACCTGATCATCGTGGCGACGTCCACGCCGGACATGGTCTTTCCTTCGACCGCGACCATCGTGCAGCGCAAGCTGGGCATCGCCGGGTGCCCGGCCTTCGACGTGCAGGCCGTGTGCACGGGTTTCATCTACGCCCTGACCGTCGCGGATTCGTTGATCCGCTCGGGCACCTCGCGCAAGGCCCTGGTGGTCGGTACCGAGATATTCAGCCGCCTGCTCGATTTCAACGACCGCACCACCTGCGTGCTGTTTGGCGATGGTGCCGGTGCCGTGGTGCTGGAAGCCTCGGATACGCCGGGCATTCTCGCCACCGACATCCATGCAGACGGCAAGCACACGGGCATTCTGTGCGTGCCGGGCCACGTCTCCGGCGGGCAGATCCTCGGCGACCCGCTGCTCAAGATGGATGGCCAGGCGGTCTTCAAGCTGGCGGTGGGGGTGCTGGAAGACACCGCGCGGGCCACGTTGACCAAGGCCGGCAAGACCACGGAAGACATCGATTGGCTCATCCCGCACCAGGCGAACATCCGCATCATGCACAGCACGGCGCGCAAGCTCAAACTGCCGCTGGACAAGGTGGTTGTCACCGTTGACCAGCACGGAAACACCTCGGCGGCTTCCATTCCGTTGGCGCTGGACCACGCGGTGCGACAGGGACAAGTCAAAAAAGGCGACACGCTGATGCTCGAAGGCGTTGGTGGCGGATTCACCTGGGGCTCGGTGCTGCTCGATTTCTGAGCACCGCCTTCTCTGCTTTCGTCTGAACTGAATATCTCCATGAAGAATTTTGCGTTTGTGTTTCCGGGCCAGGGCTCTCAGGCCGTAGGCATGCTCGATGCGTGGGGTGATCACCCCGCCGTTCAGGAGACGCTGAAGGAAGCTTCGGATGCCATGGGTGAAGACCTGGGCAAGCTGATCCACGAAGGCCCGGCCGATGTGCTGGCCATGACCGTGAACACCCAGCCGGTGATGCTGGTGGCGGGCGTGGCGGCCTGGCGCGTCTGGCGCGCCGAAGGTGGCGCTTTGCCCATGGCGGTCGCCGGGCATTCGCTGGGCGAGTACTCCGCGTTGGTGGCTGCGGGGTCCTTGACCCTCGCACAGGCCGCTCCGCTGGTGCGCTTTCGTGCGCAGGCCATGCAGGATGCCGTGCCACCGGGCACGGGGGCGATGGCGGCCGTGCTGGGCCTGAGTGCCGCGGTTGTGGTCGCTGGCTGCCTGGAGGCACAGGCCAGTTTTGGCGCCGGCAGCGCCGAAGTGGTGGAAGCCGTGAACTACAACGATCCGGTGCAGACCGTCATCGCAGGCAGCAAGGCCGCCGTCGACAAGGCCTGCGAGGTGCTCAAGGCACAGGGTGCCAAGCGCACGCTGCCCTTGCCGGTGTCCGCGCCTTTCCACTCGAGCCTGATGAAGCCGGCCGCCGAGAAACTGAAGGAAAAGCTCGCCTCGACGCCGTTTGCAGTGCCGCAGATTCCCGTGGTCAACAACATCGATGTCGCGGTGGAGTCCGACCCCGATCGCATCCGCGAAGCCCTGTACCGGCAAGCTTTCGGGCCGGTGCGCTGGGTCGAGTGCGTGGGTGCGATCAAGGCCCGCGGCATCGACACCCTGGTCGAATGCGGGCCGCGCAAGGTGCTGGCCGCGATGGTCAAGCGCGTGGATCCGTCCTTGACCGGTGCGGCCCTGTTCGACCCCGCCACGCTGGCCGAGGTCAAGGCCTTGCTGGCCTGAAGTCTGGAGAACCCCCATGTCTGAAATCAAATTTGCGGGCCAGGTGGCCCTGGTCACGGGCGCTTCGCGGGGCATTGGCGCGGCCATCGCGCTGGAGCTGGCGGCGCGCGGCCTGATCGTGATCGGTACCGCGACCAGCGATGAAGGCGCGGCGCGCATCGGTGCGGCACTGTCGGCCGCGCCTGGCGCAGCCACCGGTTGCCGGGGCGCGAAGCTGGATGTGAATGACGCGGCTGCGGCCGAGGCTTTGATCGACGAGATCGTCAAGGCCCATGGCGGTCTGCAGGTGCTGGTGAACAACGCCGGCATCACGCGCGACATGTTGGCCATGCGCCTCAAGGACGATGACTGGGACGCGGTGCTGGACACCAACCTCAAGGCCGTCTTCCGTATGAGCCGGGCCGTCATCCGCCCGATGATGAAGCAGCGCTATGGCCGCATCGTCAGCATCACCAGCGTGGTGGGTGCGTCGGGCAACGCTGGCCAAGCCAACTACGCCGCTGCCAAGGCCGGCGTGGCGGGCATGACGCGCGCCCTCGCGCGCGAACTGGGCAGCCGCAACATCACGGTCAACTGTGTGGCACCGGGTTTCATCGAGACCGACATGACCGCGGCCTTGCCCGAAGAACAGCAAAAGGCCTTGTTGGGCCAGATCCCTCTGGGGCATCTGGGCAAGCCCTCCGACATCGCGCACGCCGTGGCTTACCTGAGCAGCCCTCAGGCGGCCTATGTCACGGGACAGGAACTGCACGTCAACGGCGGCATGTTCATGTCCTGATCCGGGGCATTCACTCTTTTTCCTCGCCGCGTCAGCCGCCCGGCGGGCCACCCGGGGTCACTTTCCCGGCACGGCTAAAATGGCGGACTGTATTTCAACCACCCTCAGAGGGACCTATGAGCGATATCGAAGCACGTGTTAAGAAAATCATTGCCGAACAACTCGGTGTGGAAGAGGGGCAGGTCACCAACGAAAAGGCCTTCGTGGCCGACCTGGGCGCCGATTCTCTGGACACGGTTGAACTGGTGATGGCGCTGGAAGACGAGTTCGGTATCGAAATTCCCGACGAAGAAGCCGAAAAGATCACCACGGTTCAGAAAGCCATCGACTACGCGTTGGCCAACCAGAAGGCCTGAAGCACAGATGAGCCGTCGCCGCGTCGTCGTGACCGGTCTGGGTTGCATCAGCCCCGTGGGCAACACGGTGGCCGATTCCTGGGCCAACCTCCTGGCCGGACAATCCGGCATTGATTTCATCACGAAGTTCGACGCGTCGAACTTCGCCTGCAAATTTGCAGGAGAGGTCAAGGGGTTCAACCTGGATGAGTACATCACCGCCAAGGAAGCGCGGACGATGGACACCTTCATCCATTACGGCGTGGCTGCGTCCATGCAGGCGGTGGCGGATTCGGGCCTCCTGACGGGCGACCAGCTTGGTGAGGAGCAGGCCACGCGCATCGGTTGCGTGATTGGCTCGGGCATCGGCGGTTTGCCGCTGATCGAGGACACGCACACCGAGCTGACCAACCGTGGTCCACGGCGCATCACGCCTTTTTTCGTGCCGGCCTCGATCATCAACATGATCTCGGGACACGTGTCGATGAAGTTCGGCTTCAAGGGGCCGAACATCGCCATCGTCACGGCCTGCACCACGGGCCTGCATTGCATCGGTGAGGCCGGCCGCATGATCGAGTACGGCGACGCCGACGTGATGATCGCCGGTGGTTCCGAAGCCACCGTGTCGCCGCTGGGCATTGGCGGTTTTGCCGCCATGCGCGCGCTGTCGACCCGCAACGACGATCCCAAGACCGCATCCCGTCCCTGGGACAAGGACCGCGATGGCTTTGTGCTGGGCGAGGGCGCGGGCGTGATGGTGCTCGAAGAGTACGAGCACGCCAAGGCACGCGGCGCGAAGATCTACGCCGAGTTGGCCGGTTTCGGCATGAGCGCCGATGCGGGTCACATGACGGCGCCCAACATGGACGGCCCACGCCGTGCGATGCTGGGGGCCTTGCGCAACGCGGGGGTCAACCCCGATCAGGTGGACTACCTGAATGCCCACGGCACCTCCACGCCGCTGGGTGACATCAACGAGACGAACGCCATCAAGGCGGCCCTGGGTGACCATGCCAGGAACATGGTGGTCAGCTCGACCAAGTCCATGACCGGCCACCTGCTGGGGGGCGCCGGTGGCATCGAGTCGGTGTTCACCGTGCTGTCGCTGCACCACCAGAAGGTGCCACCGACCATCAACATCTTCAACCAGGACCCGGAATGTGACCTGGACTACTGCGCCAACACGGCGCGGGACGTGAAGATCGACGTGGCCGTGAAAAACAACTTCGGTTTCGGCGGCACCAACGGAACGCTGGTTTTCCGGCGCGCCTGAACGCTCTGATCGCGCCTATCTTCACGAAGAAGCCGCATGCACAACGCCCCATCGGTGATGTTTCCGGTGGGGCGTTGTGGTTTGTATGGCGTCCTGCTCGCGCTTCTGGCCGTGCTGGGTGCCGCTGTCCTGGGCCTGTGGTATGGGCTCGATGCGACCCGCGGTGCAGCCTGGTCGGGGGTGTTGGGAGGCACGCTGTGGTCCATATGGGTGATGGGTGCCCTGTGGGTCTGGCGACGGTCTCCTGTGGGGCATCTGAAATGGAATGCGCTGGAAAGGCGCGATCCCGAAGCGCCTGCAGGTGTCTGGCACTGGTACAGCGAATCGTGCGCCGAGAGCGTGCCGTTGCAACGCGTGGAGCGGGTGATGGACTGGCAGGGCATTGTGCTGTTGCGCCTGCATTCCGCAGACGCGCCCGCGCGCTGGATCTGGGCGGAGCGTGGCCGCAATCCAGCGCTCTGGAACGACCTGCGCCGAGCGCTCATATCGGCCCGCGCATGAGCCGGCGAATGGCCTGGGTTATATTTCCGCGCGCATGACTCTCGAAGACCACACCGCTCCACCACCACCCGACAGCGACGTCATGCTGGTGCAGCGCACGCTCGCGGGGGAGCAGCGTGCCTTCGAGATGCTGGTCATCAAGTACCAGCGCCGTGTGGAGCGACTGATCGGGCGCATGGTCCGCGACACCGACCTGGTCCAGGACATTGCCCAGGAGACCTTCATCCGGGCGTACCGCGCGCTCGCTCAGTTCCGGGGTGATGCGCAGTTCTACACCTGGCTGTACCGCATTGCGGTCAATACGGCCAAAAAGCAGCTCATGGAACTCAAGCGCGATCCGCTGGTCTTCCAGTCTCAGATGAAATCCGGGGAAGACGATGAAACTTCCGCTCCGGAACGCGAACTAAATTCGGGAGTGGCCGACACCGAAACGCCCGAAGCGGTGCTGGCCAGCAAGGAAATCGCCGAGGCGGTCAACGCCGCCATGGAAGCGCTGCCCGAAGAGTTGCGCATGGCGATCACCCTGCGGGAAATCGAGGGCATGAGCTATGAAGAGATTGCCGCGGCGCTGGAATGCCCCATCGGCACAGTGCGATCCCGGATTTTCCGGGCGCGCGAGGCCATTTCAGGGCGCATCAAGCCGATGCTGGAGCGCCAGACGGGCAAACGCTGGTAGAAGAGGCGGGGCAGGCCGTTGAATGCTTGCCCATCGCCCCGCGAGTAGGGAAATTCAGGAAATTCATCATGAATGCCGCACAAGTCAATTTGAACCTTCGGCCTCAGAAAGAGATCGATCCCGTTGCCCCGGAGCAGGTTTTGTCCGCGCTGGTGGATGGTGAGCTCGATGCCGCGTTGCTCGACGGGCTGCTCGCAGCCGATGAAGGCCGCGCGGAGGTGTTCGCGAGTTGGCACAGCTACCAGGTGATCGGCGATGTCTTGCGTGGCAACCGTGTGGTGGCCACCGCCCAGGCGCCCAGCGACTTTCTGGCCGGTGTGCGTGAACGGCTGCGATCCGAGGCGGCGCCCGTGGCCCAGCCCGTGGGCGAGGGGCGGTTGCTCGTGCAAAACCCGCCCGCGGCGCTGGTGCAGGTGCCTGCGGCCAATGACGCGGTTTTCCGCTGGAAGATGGTGGCCGGGCTGGCCTCGCTGGCGGCCGTCATGGCCGTGAGCTGGACGGTGTTGAGCGGTGCGCCCTCGGGCTCGGGCGGTGCAGCGGGCCCTCAGCTGGCCTCGGCCCCGGTGCCAACGCAACAAGCTGCGGCACCCGTGGAGGTCAGCGCAGCGGTGGCTCCGTCCAACGCGGTGGTGGTGAACACCGGGCAAGGCCCCTTGATCCGCGACGCGCGTCTGGAAGAGTTGTTGGCCGAGCACCGCCAGAATGGTGGCATGTCGGCGCTTCAGATGCCCACCGGCTTCATCCGCAATGCCACCTACGACGCCGCAGGACGCTGAGGCACCATGGCGCTAGTCCTGACCCTGCCTTTTCGTGGTGATGTGAGCGTGCTGCGGTTTCAACATGGAAGGCCCGTCATCCGGCGCTGGGGTGCGGCCGCGCTTGTCGCCCTGGTTTCGGGTTTCATGGCGCCGGTGAACGCGCAGACTGCGCCTACCTCGGGCCATGTGCGAAGCGTCAACGAATGGCTGACGCGCATGCACGAAGCCTCGAACCAGCGCTCCTACATCGGTACCCTGGTGGTGTCCGCAGGGAGCTCCATGTCGGCCTCGAAGATCTGGCATGTATGCGATGGCTCGCAGCAGATGGAGCGGGTCGATACCCTGACTGGCGCGCCGCGAACGACCATTCGCCGCAACAAGGAGGTCATCACTTTCGTGCCGGAGGCGAAAACCGCGTTCGTCGAGAAACGCGATTCGCTGGGCATGTTCCCAGAGCTGCTGCGCACGCCGAGCAACCTGATCCCGCAGTTCTACAGCGCGCGGGAAGTGGGTGTGCAGCGGGTGGCCGGGCATCTGGCCGACATGGTGGAAATCCTGCCGCGCGACGACCTTCGCTTCGGCTACCGCATCTGGTCCGAGCGCCAGACGGGGCTGGTGGTGAAGTTGCAGACCCTGGGCGAGCAGGGTGCGGTGCTGGAGCAGGTGGCCTTCTCCGAGTTGCAGCTTGATGCCCCGGTGAGCATGGACAAGCTCTCGAAGCTCATGAAAGACACCCGAGGCTATGAAGTCCACAAGCCCACATTGAAAAAAACCACCG
This sequence comes from Hydrogenophaga sp. FG152, assembly GCF_057809615.1. NCBI lineage: Bacteria > Pseudomonadati > Pseudomonadota > Betaproteobacteria > Burkholderiales > Comamonadaceae > Hydrogenophaga > Hydrogenophaga sp. FG152. Next base: position 21,244 of record NZ_JBMDKH010000009.1, read on the forward strand.
CCGAGGCGGAGGGCTGGCGTCTGAAAGAGCCGGTGCCTGGTTTCACCGCCATGAGCTGTCACACGCGCGAGACGCCCGGAGCCGCGGCGCAAGGTCCTGGTCAGGCCTCCATGCAGTGGGTGTTCTCGGATGGTCTGGCGTCGGTGTCCCTGTTTGTCGAGCCGTTCGATGCGCAGCGCCACACGCAGGAGACCTCCGCCACGGTGGGCGCCACGAATTCGGTCAATCGCCGGGTGGGCGACCATTGGTTGACCGTGATGGGTGAAGCGCCCGCGGCCACCTTGCGCCGATTCGCCATCGCCTTGGAGCGAACCCGGTAGATGTGTCGCCTGGCCGTCCGGAGATGGCCTGCTTCGCGTCGGTGGCCGGCCTTGTTGCCGGCGGCCTTTTGTTTTTCGGCATATCCTCTTTTTTTGCGTACCCGTAAAGGATTTCCATGACGCGCTCCCACACCATGCGAATCCCGCTCCTGAGCATGCTGACCACGGCCGCGTTGGTGGTGGGCGGCGCTGCAGGCTTGGCGGCCCCGTCCACCGCGGCAGCCCAGGTTCCCACCGTGCCACCGGCGGCCAGCGTGCGTGGGCTGCCTGATTTCACCGACCTCGTGGACCTTGTGGGGCCGTCGGTGGTCAACATCCGCACCCTGGAGCGCGCCAGCAAGGAAGGCCCAGGCGGCTCGGCGCCGGACGAGCAGATGCTGGAGTTTTTCCGCCGCTTCGGCATTCCCATTCCCCCCGGCATGACGCCGCGCGGCCCCCGCCAGGAGCGGCCACCGTCCGAAGAGGCACAACCCCGGGGCGTGGGCTCGGGTTTCATCCTGAGCGCGGATGGTCTCATCATGACGAACGCGCACGTGGTCGATGGCGCCGACGAACTCATCGTCACCCTGCCCGACAAGCGCGAGTTCAAGGCCAAGCTCGTGGGGGCGGACAAACGCACCGACGTGGCCGTGGTGAAGATCGAGGCATCGGGGTTGACGGCCGTCAAGATCGGCGACATCAATCGCCTGCGCGTCGGCGAATGGGTCATGGCCATCGGCTCCCCCTTCGGCCTGGAAAACACGGTCACCGCGGGCATCGTGAGTGCCAAGCAGCGCGACACGGGGGATTTCCTGCCGTTCATCCAGACCGACGTGGCCATCAACCCGGGCAACTCGGGCGGCCCGCTGATCAACATGCGCGGCGAGGTGGTGGGCATCAACAGCCAGATCTACTCCCGCTCGGGTGGTTTCCAGGGCATCTCGTTCGCGATCCCCATCGATGAGGCGGTGCGCGTCTCCGATCAGCTCCGGGCCACCGGGCGCGTGACGCGTGGCCGCATCGGCGTGCAGATCGATCAGGTGAGCAAGGACGTGGCCGAGTCCATCGGCCTGGGCCAGCCCAAGGGGGCGCTGGTGCGCGGGGTGGAGCCGAACTCGCCAGCGGCCAAGGCCGGCGTGGAGCCGGGCGACATCATCGTCAAGTTCGACGGCAAGGAGATCGACAAGTCCGTGGACTTGCCGCGCCTCGTGGGCAACACCAAGCCGGGCAACAAGAGCAGCATGACGGTGTTTCGCCGGGGCAGCCAGCGCGAGCTCTCGATCATCGTGGCCGAGCTCGAACCGGAGCGCCCGGAGGCCAAGGCCGCGGCACCAGAGCCGACCAAGCCACAGTCCAGCAATGCCCTGCAGGCGCTGGGCCTGAGCCTGGCCGAACTCACTGCGGCCGAGAAGAAGGAACTCAATGTCAAGGGCGGTGTGCGTGTGGCCTCGGCCGAGGGGCCCGCTGCGCGTGCGGGGCTGCGCGAAGGCGACGTGATCGTGGCGATCGCCAACACCGAGACCGCCAACGTGAAGGAAGTCGAAGCTGCTCTGGGCAAAATCGAGAAGAGCAAGCCGGTCAACGTGCTGTTCCGCCGCGGGGAGTGGGCCCAGTACGCGGTGATCCGCGCAGCACGCTGAGCCGCGTCCTCCGGCCAATAACCCCCTGTCCCGATTGGGATTGGGGGTTATTTTTTTCGGTGGCCGATTCGCCACACGGGGTTTTCCACAGTACGCGGCACCCAAAATTTTCTTTTTGTTAGTGAACGCTTACAATCCTTGTCGTTCTCATGACTGAATTCGCTAAAATAGCCCCTGTTCTGAACAGATTCCTGTGCCCATGCGCCACGTCGATCCACGATGTGGAAGTGCCGCAGGATGTTCCCAAGTCATCCACAGCTGCCTCACACGTTGTCCCGTTTTCCTGTGAATGAGCTGTGCATAACTTTGACGTTGCTGCGCTGCAACAGGGTAACGGTGGTGGTTCGGAGGTGTGCATTCCAGGCTTTTTGCCTACAATGAAACCCCAACTATCGCAGTTGCCATTGATTGTTGGTTACGGGCGCGTCAGCAGCTGACGCGCCCTTTTTTATGGCCGCCCGTTCCTGTGTGAACCCGCGGTTTTTCTCGTGCCTGAGCCGCTTTCCTGATGAATCACATCCGCAATTTTTCGATCATCGCGCACATCGACCATGGCAAGTCCACGCTCGCTGACCGCATCATTTCCCTGTGCGGGGGGCTGTCCGATCGTGAGATGAGCGAGCAGGTGCTCGACTCGATGGACATCGAGAAGGAGCGCGGCATCACCATCAAGGCGCAGACCGCCGCGCTGAGGTACAAGGCCCGCAACGGTCAGGTCTACAACCTCAATTTGATCGACACCCCGGGGCACGTGGACTTCTCTTACGAGGTGTCTCGTTCGCTCTCGGCTTGCGAAGGCGCGTTGCTGGTGGTCGATGCCAGCCAGGGGGTCGAGGCTCAGACCGTGGCCAACTGCTACACCGCGCTCGACCTGGGTGTGGAAGTGGTGCCGGTGCTCAACAAGATGGACCTGCCCAACGCCGACCCGGAGAACGCCAAGAGCGAGATCGAGGACGTGATCGGCATCGATGCCACCGATGCGATTCCCTGCTCGGCCAAGACCGGCATGGGCGTGGAGGACATCTTGGAAGCGGTGGTCGCGCGCATTCCGGCGCCCAAGGGGCGGCCCGATGCGCCGCTGCGCGCGATGATCGTGGACAGCTGGTACGACGCCTACGTGGGCGTGGTCATGCTGGTGCGCGTGGTCGACGGTCGCCTGCAGAAGGGCGAGCGCTTCAAGATGATGGCGACCAACACCGTCTACAACGCTGACAACCTCGGTGTGTTCACGCCAGCCAACGAGCCGCGCGAGGCCCTGGAAGCGGGGGAGGTGGGGTACATCATCGCCGGCATCAAGGAGCTGCAGGCGGCGAAGGTGGGCGACACCATCACTCTGGAGAAGAAGCTGCCCAACAACGCCGGCCCGGCCACCGAAGCCTTGCCGGGCTTCAAGGAAGTGCAGCCCCAGGTGTTCGCCGGTCTGTACCCGACCGAGGCCAACCAGTACGACGCCTTGCGCGATGCGTTGGAGAAGCTCAAGCTCAACGACGCGTCGCTGCACTACGAGCCGGAAGTGTCGCAGGCGCTGGGCTTCGGCTTCCGCTGCGGTTTCCTGGGCCTGCTGCACATGGAGATCGTGCAGGAGCGCCTGGAGCGCGAGTTCGACCAGGACCTCATCACCACCGCGCCCAGCGTGGTCTACCAGGTGGTCAAGCCCGATGGCGAAGTCCTGATGGTGGAGAACCCGTCCAAGATGCCCGACCAGGGCCGCATCGAGGAAATCCGCGAGCCCATCGTCACGGTGCATCTTTATATGCCCCAGGAGTACGTGGGCGCGGTCATGACGCTGGCCAACCAGAAGCGCGGTTTGCAGATCAACATGGCCTACCACGGCAAGCAGGTCATGCTGACCTACGACATGCCCTTGGGCGAGATCGTGCTGGACTTCTTCGACAAACTGAAATCGGTGAGCCGGGGCTATGCCTCCATGGACTACGAGTTCAAGGAGTACCGCGCCTCCGATGTGGTGAAGGTCGACATCCTGCTCAACGGCGAGAAGGTCGATGCCCTGTCCATCATCGTGCACCGCACCCAGGCCCAGTACCGGGGCCGGGCGGTGGCCGCGAAGATGCGTGAGATCATCAGCCGCCAGATGTTCGACGTGGCCATCCAGGCAGCCATCGGGGGCAATGTGATCGCCCGCGAAACCATCAAGGCGCTGCGCAAGAACGTGCTGGCAAAATGCTACGGCGGTGACATCACCCGCAAACGCAAACTTCTCGAAAAACAGAAAGCAGGCAAGAAGCGCATGAAACAGATCGGCTCGGTCGAAGTGCCCCAAGAGGCCTTTCTCGCCATTTTGCAGGTGCAGGACTGATGCCGGCGGCCATGGCATCGATCACCGCGGTGATCCTGGCGGCGTTTGCCGCTTACGCGGTCGCCTGGTACACCGGAGTGGTGGAAGGCAATTTCGCCGTGCTGCTGATGCTGGCAACGGCGGTGACAGGGGTCTACTGGATCGCCGAAAAGCTGATTTTCCTGCCCCGCCGCCGCCGTGCGGCGCAGCAATTGCTGCTCGAGCACAACACGCGCAAGGAAGCGCTGCTCAAGCAAGGCTTCACGCACATCGAAGGTGACGTGGACAACGCGCGGCAGAAGCTGCTGGCCCAGCCCTGGTGGCTGGACTGGACGGCTGGCCTGTTCCCCGTGATCCTGGCGGTCTTCGTCCTGCGCTCCTTTCTGTTCGAGCCCTTCAAGATACCGTCTGGCTCCATGATCCCCACCTTGCGCGTGGGCGATCTCATACTGGTGAACAAATTCCACTACGGAGTGCGCTTGCCGGTCTTCAACACCAAGATCATGGAGAATCACACCCCCCAACGGGGCGATGTGATGGTGTTCCGTTATCCGCCGCAACCCAGCCTGGACTACATCAAGCGGGTAATAGGGGTGCCGGGAGACGAAGTGGCCTACCTGAACAAGCAGCTCACGGTGAATGGCAAGCCGGTGCCGCGCGTGGCACAGCCCGAGTTCTTCGACAGCGAGACCATGCGCTATGCGCGCCAGTTCCGCGAGACCCTGGACGCGCGCAGCTACAACACCCTCAACGACGACGACCGTCCCGCCTTCATCCAGGGCACCACGGAGTTTCCCTTCAGCAACGCCTGCAAGTACACCGTCGAGGGCGTTACCTGCAAGGTGCCCCAGGGCCACTATTTCATGATGGGTGACAATCGCGACAACTCCCTGGACTCGCGGTACTGGGGCTTCGTGCCGGACGCGAACATCGTGGGCAAGGCCTTTTTTGTCTGGATGAACTTCGGGGACCTCGGCCGCATCGGGTCGTTCGAGTGAGCCTGCTGGTTGGTTTCAAGGGGATGAACACATGAAGCTGAAGCGACAACAACGGGGTTTGACCTTTTTCGGCCTGCTCATCGTCGGTGTCTTGCTGGCGTACACGGGTGTCATCCTCGCGCAGGTGGCTCCCACCTACATCGAGTACCTCGCCGTGAAGAAGGCCGTGGACAAGGCCGCCGCTGGCAGCACGGTGGCCGAGGTGCGCAGCATCTTCGACAAGGCGGCGCAGATCGACGACATCCGCGCCGTGGCTGGCAAGGACCTCACGGTGGGCAAGGAGGGCGATCGCGTCGTGGTCTCCTTCGCTTACGCGCGCGAAATCCCCCTGGTGGGGCCGGCGCACCTGGTGATGAAATACGAAGGTCGCTCGAAGTGAAGAACACGACGGACCGGCAGCGTCCCGGCGGGCGCTGGTCCCATTGAGCCCCGAACTGCTGGCGCTGCAGAAGCGCCTTCAACACCCGTTTGCCAACCCGCGCCTGCTCGAGCGCGCGCTGACCCACCGCAGCTTCACCGCCGATCACAACGAACGCCTGGAGTTTCTGGGGGACTCGGTGCTGAGCCTGGCGATTTCCGGCCTGCTGTTCGAGAAGCTCAACCAGCTGCCCGAAGGCGACCTGTCCCGGGTGCGCGCCAACCTGGTCAAACAGGACACCCTGTTCCAGATCGCTTCCAGTCTGGGGCTTTCGGCCTGCCTGCGCCTGGGCGATGGCGAAAAGCGCTCGGGTGGGCACAAGCGACCCTCGATCCTGGCCGATGCCCTGGAGGCCGTGATCGGTGCCGTCTACCTCGACGCCGGCTTCGAAGTCGCCGCGGCGCTGGTGCACCGGCTCTACAGCGGGGTTGAACTCAGCGCCCAGATGAGTGCGATGGGCAAGGATCCCAAAACCGAATTGCAGGAGTGGCTGCAGGCGCGCAAAATGAAACTCCCGGTCTACCGCGTCGTGGCCACGCTCGGCGAAGCGCACAAGCAGACCTTTGATGTGGAGTGCACCGTGACGGAAACTGGCCGCAGCGAGCGCGGCATTGGCGCCTCCCGCCGTGCGGGCGAGCAGGCCGCCGCCGCGGCCATGTTGCAGCACCTGACCGCCAGCCCGGGCGCCGCCGCTGCGCCCACCGAGTCCCCCGTGGTGAGCCGCACCACCCAGCCTTCCTGATCCATGTCCGCCCCTGCCACCCCCCCTTCCTCCAACCCCGATCTGGACGCCATGCTGGCCAGGGTCCTGGGCAAAGACACGGCCGACGCCGCCGCTCCAACCCGTGATCCGGTGGCGGATGAACCACCAGCGGCGGAACCCGTGGACCCGGCGGAGCAACGCTGTGGTTATGTCGCCATCGTCGGCAAGCCCAATGTGGGCAAGTCCACCTTGCTCAATGCGCTGGTCGGCCAGAAGGTGAGCATCACCTCGCGCAAGGCGCAGACCACGCGCCACCGCATCACCGGCATGCGCACCGTCGGCCCCACGCAGTTCGTGTTCGTGGACACGCCGGGTTTCCAGACCCGCCACGGCAACGCGCTCAACCGCGCTTTGAACAAGACCGTGCTGGGCGCGGTGAACGATGTCGACCTGATTCTCTTTGTCGTCGAAGCCGGGCATTTCAACCTGGCCGATGCCAAGGTGCTCTCGCTGTTGCCCGCCAACGTGCCGGTGATGCTGGTGGCGAACAAGTTTGACCTTGTGCACCGCCGCGGTGATCTGGCGCCCTGGCTGCGCTCCATGCAGGAGCGCCATCCGTTCGCCGAGTTCGTGCCCATGTCGGCCAAGGCGCCCAAGGACATCCAGCGCCTGTTCTCGATCTGCGAGAAATACCTGCCGCAGCAACCCTGGATGCACGATCCGGACGACTTGACGGACCGCAGCGAGCGCTTCATGGCGAGCGAGATGGTGCGCGAAAAACTGTTCCGCCTGACCGGCGACGAGTTGCCCTACACCTCCACGGTCATCATCGACAAGTTCGAGGAGGAGGGCACGCTCAAGCGCATCGCCGCCACCATCGTGGTCGAGCGTGAGGGGCACAAGGGCATGGTGATCGGCGAGAAGGGCGAGAAGCTCAAGCGCATCGGCACCGAGGCCCGGCAGGAACTGGAGAAGCTCTGGGATTGCAAGGTGTTCCTGGAGCTCTGGGTGAAGGTGCGCTCGGGTTGGGCGGACGACGACGCTCGCGTGCGCTCGTTCGGCTACGAGTAAGCCAGCGGCTGCTGGACATCCGACCGGCACACGAGGCCACACGGCATGGCCCTGAAACGCTTCTCCGACGAACCCGCTTTCGTGCTGCACCGCTACGACTGGAGTGAGACCAGCCTGGTGCTCGAGGTCTTCACGCGCCACCATGGCCGCATCGCCCTGGTGGCCAAGGGCGTGAAGCGGCCCACCTCCCAGTTCCGCCCCGTGCTGCTGCCGTTGCAGCCCCTGCAGGTGTCCTGGAGCGGCGACGCCGAGGTGCGCACGCTCAAGGCAGCGCACTGGCAGGGCGGGCACGTCATGCCCACAGGCGAGGCGCTGATTTCGGGCAGCTATATGAACGAGCTGCTCATGCGCCTGCTCGCGCGCGACGACCCCCACGAGCGCTTGTTCGACCACTTCACCACGGCGGTGCAACTGCTGGCGGAGAAAAGCGATGCGCAACCGCTCATCCTGCGGGCATTCGAGCTGCTGCTGTTGCGCGATGTGGGCCTGCTGCCCGATCTGGCCCAGGAGAGCAGCACGCTGACCGACCTGGACCCCTTGCGCCGCTATGTGCTGGTGCCCGAGAGTGGGTTGGTGTCCGCGCAGGACGATGATGGCCAGGCCCTCGCCGGCGAGCAGTGGCTCGACCTGCAGGCTGCCATGGACGAGCCCGCACCGTTCGTTCCCACGTTGCGCGCCTGCGCGGCCTGCCTGCAGGCCGTGCGCGTGCCCCTGCGCAACCTGCTGCACTACCATTGCGGTGTGCGCGTGTTCAAGACCCGCCAGCTGATGCTCGACGTGCAAGCCATGACCCGGCCGCGAACGCCGTCGGATTCGGGCGCCTCCCCAGAGAACTTCCCCACCGCGACCTCACCATGACCGTGGCCTCCCGATCCCCGCACCCGACCACCGCCTTGTCGGTGAACCTCAACAAGGTGGCCCTGGTGCGCAACACCCGCCACCTGGGCATTCCCTCGGTCACGCGCGCGGCCACGCTGTGCCTGCAGGCCGGCGCGCACGGCATCACCGTGCACCCGCGGCCCGACGAGCGCCACATCCGCACGCACGACGTGCACGAGCTCGCCGAGCTGCTCAAGGCCTGGCCCGACCGCGAGTTCAACATCGAAGGCAACCCGTTCCACAACCTCATGGGTTTCGTGCGCGAGCTGCGGCCGCGGCAGGTCACCTTCGTGCCCGACAGCGAAGGCCAGTTCACCAGCGACCATGGCTGGAGCTTCCCGACCGACGCCGAGCGCCTGCGCCCGCTGATCGACGAGGCCCGGGCACTCGGCGTGCGCGTGAGCCTGTTCATGGACGCCGAGCCCGACCAGATGGCTGGTGCGAAGGCGGTGGGGGCCGACCGTGTGGAGCTCTACACGGAGCCCTATGCGGCCGCCTGGCACACGCCGCAGCGCGAGGCGCAATTGCAGCGCTTCCAGGCGGCCGCGCAGGCCGCGCTGGACGCCGGCCTGGGGGTGAACGCCGGGCACGACCTGAACCGCGACAACCTCACGGCCTTCCTGCGCACGGTGCCAGGGGTGAGCGAGGTGTCCATCGGTCATGCCCTCATCGCGGACGCGCTGGAACTGGGCTACAGCGCCACCATCGCCGACTACAACCGCTGCATCGCCGACGCCTTCGCGCCATGATCTACGGCATCGGCACCGACATCTGCGACATCCGGCGCATCGAAGCCGTGCTGCAGCGCCAGGGCGAGCGCTTCGTGCGCAAGGTGCTGACCGACGCCGAGTTCGTCGTCTGGCAAAAACGCAGCGCGCGTTGGCCGCAACGCGGCCTGCGCTACCTGGCCACCCGCTTCTCCGCCAAGGAGGCGTTTTCCAAGGCAGTGGGCATGGGCATGCGCCTGCCCATGACCTGGCGGTGCTGCGAGATCAACAACCTGCCCAGCGGCCAGCCCGTGATCGTCCTGCACGGGGATCTGAAGACCTGGTTCGAGGCGCAGGGCCTGAGGGCGCATGTGACCGTGACCGACGAGACCGACTACGCCGCCAGCTTCGTGGTGGTGGAGCGAGACTGACTTTCCCGAAACTGTTTCCATGAACCCTCGCCCTCACGCTCCCCTCATCATCGACGTGGCCGGCCACAGCCTGACCACGGCGGACCGCCAGCGCCTGGCCCATCCCCTGGTCGGCGGCGTCATTCTGTTCGGCCGCAACTGGCAGAACCGGGCCCAGCTCACCGCGCTGTGCCGCCAGATCAAGGCCGTGCGGCACGACCTGCTGATCGCCGTGGACCACGAGGGTGGCCGCGTGCAGCGCTTCCGCACCGACGGTTTCACCCACCTGCCCGCCATGGCCACCTTGGGCCAGATGTGGCTGCGCGGCCCCAAGGCCGGCGAACCTGCTGGCGCGGCGGCCCTGCAGGCGAGCAATGCCGCGACCGCGGCCGGCTTCGTGCTGGGTGCCGAACTGCGTGCCTGCGGCGTGGACCTCACTTTTGCGCCGGTGCTCGATCTGGATTACGGTGAGAGCTCGGTGATCGGCGACCGCGCCTTCGGTCGTGATCCGCGCCTGGTCACGGTGCTGGCGCAAGGCCTGATGCACGGCCTGCTGCAGAGCGGCATGGGCCATTGCGGCAAACACTTCCCCGGCCATGGTTTCGTCAAGGCCGACTCGCACCTCGCGATCCCGGTGGACCGGCGCAGCCTCAAGGCCATCTTGGCCGAGGACGCCGCCCCCTACGGCTGGCTCTCGGCCAGCCTGCAGGCCGTGATGCCCGCGCACGTGATCTACCCCAAGGTCGACAACCGCCCCGCCGGCTTCTCGCCGCGCTGGCTGCAGGACGTCCTGCGGCGCCGCCTCGGCTTCACCGGCGCCATTTTCAGCGACGACCTCAGCATGGCTGCGGCGCGGCAGATCGGTGGCCGTGAAGTGAGCTTCACCGAAGCCGCGCTGGCCGCGCTCACGGCCGGGGGGGACATGGTGCTGCTCTGCAACCAGTCGGTGGTGGACGGTGGCGCCCCGATCGACGAGGCGATCGACGCGCTCTCTCAGGCGGTGATAGAAGGTCGCTGGCAGCCCAGCGCGGCGAGCGAAGAACGTCGGCTCGCGTTGCTGCCCCGCGTGGCCGCCCCCGATTGGGACACGCTGATGGTCAGCGAGCGCTACATGCAGGCACTGTCGCTGCTGCCGGGCTGATCAGCGGTTCAGGCCCAGCTTGTCCAGCAGGTCCGACACCAGTTCCAGGCGCAACAATGGATTGTCCAGCGCCATCAGGCGCTGTTTGAGCTCTGCCGGCGCGGGCAGCAACTCGGCCCAGCGGTTGGCCACCCAGCCGCTGTCATCCCACTGGTAGGGCGGCTGCAGCGGCAACTGCTCCAGGCTGTCCGGGTCGCGCTCCTGCAGGTTCTGCAGCAAGTGCTGCAGGCCGTCGCGGGTGTGGGCCAGGTGTTCCGGCACGGGCACTGCAGCCTCCAGCTCGTCGAGTCGCACATCGGCCACCCACAGGCCATGGGGCAGCTGGCTGCGGCGCTGCACGTGGAACCGCCGCAGGCCACGGCAGCGGATCATCATCAGGCCGGGTTGTGGCCGTTCCAGGCTTTCAATCTGCGCCAGCGTGCCCACGGGGTGGAACACCTCTTTCGCAAAACCATCGCCGCCGGGCGGCGCCTCGGGGTCAAGGCGCCGCACCTCGCTCCCTTCGCTCAGGCAGACCACGCCAAAGGGCGCGCCGGCCTTGTGGCAGCGGCCGATCATGTCGAGGTAACGCACCTCGAAGATGCGCAGAGGAAGCCAGCCGCCGGGGTACAGAACCGTCTGCAACGGGAACAGCGGGAGCTGCGACAGCGTGAGCGCCTCGGCAGCCCCGGAGGTGGAACTCAATCGTCGACCACCGCGTCGGCGCTCTGGCGCTGCAGCATGGCCAGGGTGTTGGCGATGGTGGCGCGCAGTTCGCGCCGGTCGCAGATGAAGTCCACCGCGCCCTTGGTCTGCAGGAACTCGGCGCGCTGGAAACCTTCGGGCAGCTTCACGCGCACGGTGTTCTCGATCACGCGCGGGCCGGCAAAGCCGATCAGCGCCCGGGGCTCGGCGATCACCACATCGCCCACGAAGGCAAAGCCCGCGCTCACCCCGCCCATGGTCGGGTCGGTCAGCACGCTGATGTAGGGCAGGCCCTTCTTGGCCAGGCGCGTCAGCGCCGCGTTGGTCTTGGCCATCTGCATGAGCGAAAGCAGGCCTTCCTGCATGCGCGCGCCGCCCGTGGCGGTGAAGCAGATGAAAGGCACCTTCTGCGCGATGGCTTCTTCGACGCCGCGCACGAAGCGCTCGCCGACCACCGAGCCCATGGAGCCGCCCATGAAATCGAATTCGAAACACGCGACCACCAGGCTGACACCGTGCACCGCGCCGCCCATGACCACCAGTGCGTCGGTCTCGCCGGTGGTTTCCAGCGCGTCTTTCAGGCGCTCCGGGTACTTTCGGCTGTCCTTGAATTTGAGCGCGTCCACTGGCAGCACTTCCTGGGCGATTTCATATCGGCCTTCGGCGTCCAGGAACGCATTGAGGCGCGCGCGCGCACCGATGCGGTGGTGGTGGCTGCAATGCGGGCAGACGTTCTGGTTCTTTTCCAGATCGTTCTTGTAGAGCACGGCTTCGCAGCTCGGGCACTTGATCCAAAGGCCCTCGGGCACGCTGCGGCGCTCGGTCGGGTCGGTGGGGGTGATCTTGGGGGGAAGCAGTTTTTCGAGCCAGGACATGGTGTTTCTCCGTGCGGGGCGCCAGCGGGCGCCATGGCGGATTATGCGTCGAGCGCTTTCCGGATGGTGCGAAGGAACTGGATGGCCACCGCCACCACCTTTTCGTGCGGCTCGTTCTCCAGCAACTGGATGATCTTGCTGCCGATGACCACCGCATCGGCGGTCTGGCCGATGGCCCGCGCCGTCTCCGCATCGCGGATGCCGAAGCCCACACCCACCGGCACGCTCACGTGCGCGCGGATGCGGGGCAGCATGGCCTCGACCTGACTCACGTCCAGCGTGCCAGCCCCGGTGACGCCCTTGAGCGACACGTAGTACACATAGCCGCTGGCCACGCGCGCCACCTGCGCCATGCGCTCGTCGGTGGAGGTGGGGGCCAGCAGGAAGATCAGGTCCATGCCGTGCTCGCGCAGCGAGGCGGCGAATTCCTCGCATTCCTCGGGCGGGTAGTCGACGATCAGCACGCCGTCCACGCCCGCCTGGCTGGCATCGCGCACGAAAGCGCCCGCGCCATGCTTCTGGTCGTAGCGCTCCACGGGGTTGGCGTAGCCCATGAGCACCACCGGCGTGGTGTCGTTGCGCTCGCGGAAGCTGCGCACCATGGCCAGCACCTGGGTCAGGCCGATGCCCAGCGCCAGCGCGCGGTCGCCGGCTTTCTGGATCACGGGCCCGTCGGCCGACGGATCGGAGAAGGGAACGCCCAGCTCGATGATGTCGGCCCCGGCGTCGGCCATGCCGTGCATCAGGTCGGGCGTGATGTCGGCGAACGGGAAGCCGGCCGTGACGTAAGGAATCAAGGCCTTGCGGCCCTGGGCCTTGAGCTGGGAGAGGGTGTTTTCGATGCGGCTCATTTGGCGTTGCCCCCCTTCACGGTGAGCCCGCGCATGGAAGGTCTGTCGTAAAAATCGACGCCCGAGAGGTCGGCCACGGTGCCGATGTCCTTGTCGCCCCGGCCCGAGAGGTTGACCAGGATGGACTGGTCGGGCTTCATGGTCTTGGCCAGCTTGAGGGCGTAGGCCACGGCATGGCTGGACTCCAGCGCGGGAATGATGCCCTCGGTGCGGCACAGGTGGTGGAAGGCTTCCAGCGCTTCGGTGTCGGTGATGCCCACGTACTCGGCGCGGCCGATGTCCTTCAGGAAAGCGTGCTCCGGCCCCACGCCGGGGTAGTCCAGGCCCGCGCTGATGCTGTGGGTCTCGGTCACCTGGCCGTTGTCGTCCTGCAGCACGTAGGTGCGGTTGCCGTGCAGCACGCCCGGGCTGCCCATTTGCAACGAGGCCGAATGCTTGCCGCTCTCCAGGCCTTCGCCGGCGGCCTCCACGCCGATGAGGCGGGTGCCTTCATAGGGGATGTAGGGATGGAAGATGCCCATGGCGTTGCTGCCGCCCCCCACGCACGCGATCACCGCGTCGGGCTGTTCGCCGCGGCAGCCGGCGGCGGCCATCATCTCGGGCACCTGCACCAGACACTCCTTGCCGATCACGCTCTGGAAGTCGCGCACCATCATCGGGTAGGGGTGCGGGCCAGCCACGGTGCCGATGATGTAGAAGGTGTTGTCGACGTTGGCCACCCAGTCGCGCATGGCCTCGTTCAGGGCGTCCTTGAGCGTCTTGCTGCCCGACTCCACCGGCACCACGGTGGCGCCCAGCAGTTTCATGCGGTAGACGTTGGGGCTCTGGCGCTTCACGTCCTCGCTGCCCATGTAGACCACGCACTCCAGGCCATAGCGCGCGCAGATGGTCGCGGTGGCCACGCCGTGCTGGCCGGCGCCGGTTTCGGCGATGACGCGCGGCTTGCCCATGCGGCGCGCCAGCATGGCCTGGCCGATGGTGTTGTTCACCTTGTGTGCGCCGGTGTGGTTGAGGTCTTCGCGTTTCAGGAAGATCTGCGCGCCGCCGGCCTCTCGGCTCATGCGCGCGGCGTGGTAGACCGGGCTGGGGCGGCCCACGAAATGGGCCAGCTCGCTCTCGAATTCGGCCAGGAACTCAGGGTCGAGCTGGTACTTCGCGTACGCGGCCTTGAGTTCGTTGATCGCGTGGGTGAGCGTCTCGCTCACGAAGCTGCCGCCGTAGATGCCGAAATGGCCGCGGGCGTCGGGTTGTTGGTAGGTCGTCTGCATGGGGTGTCTCGGTGGGACTGCCAGCCTGACCCCATGAAAGGAGTCAGGTCGGGCAGGGGGTCTGCGCGTCGGCCGCCCGCACGGCGGCCACGAAGGCGAGCATCTTGTCGGGGTCCTTGATGCCTTTGGCGGCTTCGACCCCGGAGCTCACGTCAACGGCCCAGGGCCGCACGCGCGTGATGCCATCGATCACGTTTGCAGGCGTGAGTCCACCAGACAAAACGAGGCGAGAGCTGGCGTTTAGAAGTGGATGTGACCAAGGGAAGGCTGTCCAGTCGAAGGATTGACCACCGCCGCCATAGCCCTCGACGAGCGCGTCGAGCAGGATGGCCTGGGCGGCCGAGTGGTCCGAAGCGTATTTTAGAAGATCGAAGCCGGCCCCGGCGGGGCCAGTGGGAATGCGGGCCGCGCGCAGGTAGGGCCGGCCGGCGGCCTGGCACTTGGCCGGTGTCTCATCGCCGTGGAACTGCAGCAGGGCCTGGGGTACCGCGTCGCAGCCCTGGCGGATGTGTTCGGGGGTCGCGTTGACGAACAGCAGCACCGGCGTCACGAAGGGGGGCAGGCGGCGAGCGAGTTCGCCGGCGCGCTGCGCCGTCACATGGCGCGGGCTTTGGGCGTACAGCACGAAGCCAATGGCGTCGGCGCCAGCGCGCACGGCCGTGTCGACGTCCGCCTCGCGGGTGAGGCCGCAGATCTTGATGCGCGTGCGGTGGTGGGGGGTCATGGCAGCCAGTCGAAAGCAGGTGTGCGCTCGGGCAGACCCAGTCCGGCATCGTAGACCGGTCCGAGAAAGTACAGGCCGTCAGGGGAAAAGGTCGGGGCGGCGGCGTCGCGGCTGCGGGCCTGCAATACCTCTGCCATCCAGGAGGGAGGGCGATTGCCGCTGCCGATGGCGATCAGGCAGCCCATGATGTTGCGGATCATGTGGTGCAGGAAAGCCGAGGCCTCGAACTCGAAGCGCCAATAGGCTCCCCGGCGCGCAATGTCCACCCGCATGAGATGTTTGACCGGCGAGTGGGCCTGGCACTGCGCCGCACGGAACGAGGTGAAATCGTGCTCGCCCAGCAGCGCTTGCGCCGCGCGCACCATGGGATCCAGCGCAAGCGGGCGAAACACCCAGCCGACCTGGCCGGCGTCCACGCTCGGGCGCACCGGCGATTCGAGCAGCACATAGGCATAGCGGCGCGAGCGGGCGCTGGCCCGGGCGTGGAAGCTCTGGGGCACGTGTCGCGCCCACTGCACGGCGATGTTGTCGGGCAGAAAGCTGTTGGTGCCACGGACCCAGGCGTTCTCGGGGCGGTCGAGCGGCGTATCGAAATGCACCACCTGCATCAGGCCATGCACCCCCGCATCGGTGCGGCCCGCGCAGAGCGTTTTCACCGTGTCGTCCTGGGCGCTGAAGCGTGTCAGCGCCTGTTCGAGATGGTCTTGCACGGTGCGTCCGCCCGGCTGGCTTTGCCAGCCGTCGTAGGCGCGGCCGTTGTAGCTCACGCCCAGTGCGACGCGGGTGCGGCTGGGTTCCTGGGGCGTTGGGGGCAAAAGCGAAAACCGGGGGCGCGTCAGGCCAGATCGGCCAGGAAAGTCCCTGCCTTGGCCTTGAGCGAACCCGAGGCTTCGGCCAGCACTTCCTCAGCCAGCGAACGCGCACCTTCGAAGTCGCCAATGGCGCGGAATTCCTCCGCCAGCGACAGCTTGGTCTCCAGCGGATTTTCTTCCGTCAGGCGACCGGCCGAGGTGGCGTCGTCTTCCACGGGCGGCGCACTCAGGTCGAGGTTGAGGTGATTCAGGTCGAACGACAGCATGTCGGCCGCCGCCGGGGGCGGGGTCTGCGGACGGGCGTCAGCCGCATGCGAGGTGTCCAGATCGAGGATCGGGCCGTCGTCGAACGACAGCGAGTCGATGCTGGGTGCCGGGGTGCGGTCCATGGCTTGCACTGGCTCGGGCGCATGCTCCTGCAGCGGGGCGGGGCCGGACGGGAAGTCCAGGTCGAAATCCATCGACATGGACGAGGGCGGGCCATCCTTCGCATCCGCTGGGGTCGCGCTGGTCAGTGCCTCGGTCATCTTGAGGTCGTCCATGCTGGACATGCCCGCTTCCGGAGCGGCCAGCGGTGCGGCGTCCGAGGGTTCATCGAGCGAAAAGTCCAGATCCAGGTCGAGATCGCCCAGGCCGGACGGTGGGGCTTGCTTGCCGGGCTCGTTCAGCGTGCTGGCGCCAAAGGGCATGGTGTTCAGGCCGGCACCCGCGATGCCCGCCGTGGCCGCGACCTTCACGGCCGGGCTGCCACCGGGTTGGTACAGGGGGTTGGAGGGGTCCAGTTCCTTGCCGAGTTCGCAGGCGTGCTCCCATTCCGGGCCTTGGCCTTGCGTGAGGTTGTAGGCCTCTGTGGCCACCACCTCGAACGCGCGCGCATCGCGGCGCTTGGCGTAGATTTCCAGCAGCTTGTTGTGGATGGCCACGCGCGTGGGCGTGCTGCGCATCGCTTCCTTGAGGATTTCCTCGGCCTGCAGGTCGCGACCGTAGGCGAGATACACGTCGGCTTCGGCGACCGGATCCACATCACCTGCCGCATCCAGCTGGCTGGGCGAGTACACCATGGACGAGCCGGAGGCCACGGACTCCGCGGTGTCGATGCGCTGGCCACCGCTGGATCCGAAGAACGAATCGGGTTGCAGGCGGCTTTCGAGGAAGGAGCTGTCGACGCTCGAGCCGTGCCTGCGCTGGCGGATGCGGTAGAGGCCCAGGCCGGCCAGCAAGGCCAGCAGGCCGCCCGCCAGAGGCAGGGCCAGCGGGTTGTCGCGCAACTGGTCGAAGAACGAAGGTTCGTCTGGCAGCGGCGTGGGCACCGGCAGCGGGGGCTTCACCGGAGCAGGGGTGGTGGAAGGCGCTGCGGCCGCCGGGGCCTCGGCCGGCGGTGCGGCCGGCGCCGGGGCTTGCGCCGCTGGCGCTGCGGGCGCGGGAGCTGCCTCGGTCGGAGCGGGTGCGGTGGGCACGGTCACCGTGGGGGCCGGTGCCGGTGCCGGTGCGGGCGCAGGGGCCGCCGCAGCAGGCGCTGCCGGGGCAGGCGCGGCAGCGGGAGCCGCCGGTGCCGGCGCAGGGGCGCTGCCGCCGCCCAACTTGGACAATTCCTCGATGTTGCGCGAGAGCTCGGCCACGCGCGAGGACGCTTCCTTGGCCTGGCGTTCCTTGGCGATCTTGTCTTCGCTGGCGGCCTGGCCTGGTGCGGCCTCCTTGGACAGCGTCAGCTTGTCGGCGGCCGGTGCGGCGGGCTTGGCTTCCTTGACTTCGGTCTGCACTTGGCCGGCGGCCTGCCGATCGGCGGCGGCGACACCCGCTTCGGGCGCGCTGCCGGCGAGGCGGCGGCGGAATTCATTGAAATCGCGGCTCTGGGCCGTGATGGTCTGGCGTGCCTCACTCGGCGCGATGGCGCCGGCTTCCGCTGCGCTGGGCAGGTCAAGCACAACGCCGGCCTTCATGCGGTTGACGTTGCCCGAGATGAAGGCGTTGGGGTTCTGCCGCAGCATGGCCACGAGCATCTGGTCCAAGGACACGTCCGCTGGCTTGTTGGCGGCCGCGATGCCGCCGGCGGTGTCACCGGCCTTGACGCGGACCTGGCCTCCACCCGCGCTGCTGGGGGCGGCCGGCGCAGGCGTGGGGCGCGCCACCGGTGCGGGTGCCGCAGCGGCCGGCGCCGGGGCCGCGGCTCGGGGTGGCTGCACCGGAGGCTGGACGACGCTGGGCGTGGGTGCCGCAGCGCGTGGCGCTGAGGCGGCCGGGGCGGCAGACACGCCCGGCGCCACGGGCACCGGCTGAGGCGCGGCCGCGCGCAGGTTCGGTGGGTCGAAGAGCAGGGTGTAGTCGCGAACCATGCGACCGGACGACCAGTTGGCCTCGACGATGAGGTCCACAAAGGGTTCGGTGACGGGGCGCGAACTGGTCAGGCGCAGGTAGGCACGGCCATCGGCGCGCCGTTGCAGGCTGATCTGCAGGGTCGCCAGCGCGGCGTTGACGTCCACGCCCGCCGCCCGGAAGGTATCGCCGGAAGCCAGGCCCACCCGCAGGCTGGCGGCTTCTTCCGCATTGATGTCCGGCACGTCGATCTCGGCCCGCAGCGGTTCGCCCAGGGCCGACTGCACCACCACGCGACCGAGCGCCAAGGCCTCGGCATCGCTGTGGTGCACGAGGCCCGCACACAGCACCGCCGCCGCAGCGACCGCATGCAACCGCGCGAGACCTCGTAAACCCGTGCCGGGGGGCACTGGGCGGGTCTGTTGGGATGGGGTGTGGCGGGAGATGGATGGCACTTTGACCTCGACGTAAAAAACCGAGAATTGACCTTAACATCAACGGATTACAGTGACAAGCTGAGAATCCGCTTGAGTTTCTTCGCCGACCCTCTGTCGTCGCGGGGCGGGTTGTTGCGTTGCAGTGGCGCAACGTGAACAACCACACCCTTCATCCATCGATGCCAGCCCCGGAGGGTCAGGCCTCGAGCAGGATGCGCAGCATGCGGCGCAGAGGTTCTGCCGCGCCCCAGAGCAGTTGATCGCCGATGGTGAAGGCGCCCACGTACTCCGGGCCCATGGCCAGCTTGCGAATGCGGCCCACCGGGATCGTCATGGTGCCTGTCACGGCCACCGGAGTCAGGTCCTGGATCGTCGCTTCGCGCGTGTTCGGCACCACTTTCACCCAGGCGTTGTCGGCCGCGATCATGGCTTCGATATCGGCCACGGGCACATCCTTCTTGAGCTTGAAGGTGAGGGCCTGGCTGTGGCAGCGCATGGCGCCCACGCGCACGCAGAAGCCGTCCACCGGAATGGCCGGGACATTGAAGCCTTCACCCATGCCGAGGATCTTGTTGGTTTCGGCCATGCCCTTCCACTCTTCCTTGGACATGCCATTGCCCAGGTCCTTGTCGATCCAGGGGATGAGCGAGCCGCCCAGTGGCACACCGAAGTTGGCGGTCTCGGCGCCCGAGAGCGAACGCTGCTTGGCGATCACCTTGCGATCGATCTCCAGGATGGCGCTCTTGGGGTCGTCCAACAGGGCCTTGACCTCGGCGTTGAGCGTGCCGTACTGCGTGAGCAGCTCGCGCATGTGCTGGGCACCACCGCCGGAAGCCGCCTGGTAGGTTTGCGTGCTCATCCACTCGACCAGGCCGGCCTTGTAGAGCGCGCCCACACCCATGAGCATGCAGCTCACGGTGCAGTTGCCGCCGATCCAGTCCTTGCCGCCCTGGGCCAGGGCGTTCTGGATGACGGGCAGGTTGACCGGGTCCAGGACGATGACGGCGTTCTTGTCCATGCGCAGCGTGGACGCGGCGTCGATCCAGTGGCCGTTCCAGCCGGCGGCGCGCAGCTTGGGGTAGACCTCGCTGGTGTAGTCGCCGCCCTGGGCGGTGATGACGATGTCGCAGCGCTTGAGGGCCGCGATGTCGTGCGCGTCCTGCAGCTGGGTTTCGTTTTTCGCCATCGCAGGGGCCTTGCCGCCCGCGTTGGAGGTGGAGAAAAACAGCGGTTCGATCAGGTCAAAGTCGCTCTCCGCGACCATGCGGTCCATCAGCACGGAACCGACCATGCCGCGCCAGCCAACGAGTCCTACGAGTTTCATGTCAACGCCCTTCAGTTAAAAAACCGTTTTGCCCCGGCTCGTCTGGCCGGGGAGGGGCGTGACGAACCGGAGCTGTATCAGCCCTTGGTAATGGTTTTGGTGATGGCGGCCACAACGGCATCGCCCATGCCGCGGGTGCTCACCTTGGTCGTGCCCTCCGACCAGATGTCCGTGGTGCGCAGGCCGGACGCGAGCACGCTGCTGACCGCAGTTTCAATGCGGTCGGCGGCTTCGGTCTGGTTGAACGTGAATCTGAGCATCATGGCAGCGGACAGTATTGTAGCCAGAGGATTGGCCAGGTTCTTGCCGGCGATGTCCGGCGCGCTGCCATGGCTGGGTTCGTACAGGCCCTGGTTCTTCGTGTTGAGCGAGGCCGAGGGCAGCATGCCGATGGAGCCGGTGAGCATGGACGCTTCGTCGGACAGGATGTCACCGAACATGTTGCCGGTGACGACCACGTCGAACTTCTTGGGCGCGCGCACCAATTGCATGGCGGCGTTGTCCACGTACATGTGCTCCAGCTCCACGTCGGGGTACTGGGCGTGCACCTCGGTCACCACGTCCTTCCAGAACTGGAAGGTTTCGAGCACGTTGGCCTTGTCGACGCTGGTCACCTTCTTGCTGCGCTTGCGCGCGGCCTGAAAGGCCACGTGGGCGATGCGCTCGATCTCGGGCTTGCTGTAGCGCATGGTGTCGAAAGCTTCTTCCGCGCCGGGGAAGTGCCCGTCGATGGCAGTGCGCCGGCCACGGGGCTGGCCGAAGTAGATGTCGCCGGTGAGCTCGCGGATGATGAGGATGTCCAGGCCCGAGATGAGCTCAGGCTTGAGGCTGGAGGCGCCCACCAGCTCGGGATAGCAGATGGCCGGGCGGAAGTTGGCGAACAGGCCCAGGTGCTTGCGCAGGCCCAGGATGGCTTGTTCCGGGCGCAGCGGGCGGTCCAGTTTGTCGTACTTCCAGTCGCCCACGGCACCGAAGAGCACCGCGTCGGCCTCCATTGCCAGTTTCAGGGTGGATTCGGGCAGCGGGTGGCCATGCGCTTCATAGGCCGCACCGCCCACCAGGGCGGACTCCATTTCGATCGGCAGCTCGAGTGCCTGAAGGACCCTGACCGCTTCGGCCACGATTTCGGTGCCGATGCCGTCACCCGGAAGAACTGCGATTTTCATGTGATGTGAGGTTGGAGTCGAGAGAAATGCTCAGGCCGCCATCGTATGGGCGAGCCAGGGCTTGGTCGCCAGGCGTTCCGCTTCGAAGGCCGCGATCTTGTCCTTGTAGCGCAGCGTGAGGCCGATGTCGTCCAGCCCGTTGAGCAGGCAGTACTTGCGAAACGCCTGCACCTCGAAAGGGATTTCCTCGCCCTGCGGCTTGACGATCACTTGGCGCTCGAGGTCGATGGTGAGCTGGTAGCCGGGAAAGGCCGCCACTTCGTCGAACAGCTGGGCCACCTGTGCCTCAGGCAACTGAATCGGCAGCAGGCCGTTCTTGAAGCAGTTGTTGAAGAAGATGTCGGCATAGCTGGGCGCGATGATGGCGCGAAAGCCGTACTGGTCGATGGCCCAGGGCGCGTGCTCGCGGCTCGAGCCGCAGCCGAAGTTTTTGCGCGCCAGCAGCACGGACGCACCGGCGTAGCGCGGCTGGTTGAGCACGAAGTCGGGGTTGGGCTTGCGGCTGGCCGGGTCCTGGCCGGGCTCGCCCTTGTCGAGGTAGCGCCACTCGTCGAACAGGTTCTGCCCGAAGCCGGTCTTGCGGATCGACTTCAGGAACTGCTTGGGAATGATGGCGTCGGTGTCGACGTTCTCGCGGTCCATCGGGGCCACGAGGCCCTTGTGGAGGGTGAATTTCTGCATGGTGATGGGTGTCTCTTATTTGGCGATGTCCTGGACCTTCTCGCCGGCTTTTTCAATGCCCTTGCCCGCGGCCTGTCCAGCCTGCTTGGCGTCCTGCTTCACACCGGTCCAGGTGTTGCACGCGGCCAGTGTCAGCGAGAGGGCGAAGGCGGCTGCGATCCATGCAATGCGTTTCATGTGAATCTCCTGAGGGTGGTTGCGGGGGGAAAGGATGGTCAGGCGAAGGTGCGCACGTCCACGAAGTGGCCGTGCACCGCGGCCGCCGCGGCCATGGCGGGGGAAACCAGGTGGGTGCGGCCGCCAGCGCCCTGGCGGCCTTCGAAGTTGCGGTTGCTGGTGGAGGCGCAGCGTTCGCCCGGCTCCAGCCGGTCGGCGTTCATGGCCAGGCACATCGAGCAGCCGGGCTCGCGCCACTCGAAGCCCGCCGCCTTGAAGATCTCGTGCAGGCCTTCGCGCTCGGCCTGGGCCTTCACCAGGCCGGAGCCCGGCACGACCAGCGCCAGCTTGACATTCTTGGCCACCTTCTGGCCGAGCTTTTTCACCACGGCGGCGGCTTCGCGCATGTCTTCGATGCGGCTGTTGGTGCAGGAGCCGATGAAGACCTTGTCGACGAAGATGTCGTTGAGCGGTTTGCCGGGCGAGAGGTCCATGTAGGTCAGCGCGCGCTCGATGGCGCCGCGCTTGTTCGCGTCCTTTTCGCGGTCGGGGTCGGGCACCGAGCCGTCGATGCCGAGCACCATCTCGGGCGAGGTGCCCCAGGTGACCTGCGGCACGATCTGCGATGCGTCGAGTTCGACCACGGCGTCGAACTTTGCATCGGCGTCGGACTGCAGGGTCTTCCAGTAGGCCACGGCCTGGTCCCACTCGACCCCGGTGGGGGAGAGGGGGCGGCCCTTGACGTACTCGATGGTCTTCTCGTCCACCGCCACCAGGCCGGCGCGCGCGCCGCCTTCGATGGCCATGTTGCACACCGTCATGCGGCCTTCCATGCTGAGCGCGCGGATCGCCGCGCCGCCGAACTCGATGGTGTAGCCCGTGCCGCCGGCGGTGCCGATCTTGCCGATGATGGCCAGCACGATGTCCTTGGCGGTGCAGCCCTTGGCGAGCTGGCCGTCCACACGCACGAGCATGTTCCTGGCCTTCTTGGCCAGCAGGGTCTGCGTGGCCAGCACGTGCTCGACCTCGCTGGTGCCGATGCCGTGGGCCAGGGCGCCGAACGCCCCGTGGGTGGAGGTGTGGCTGTCGCCGCAGACCACGGTCATGCCCGGCAGGGTGGCGCCGTTTTCCGGCCCGATCACGTGCACGATGCCCTGGCGCTTGGACATGAAGGGGAAGAACGCGGCCGCACCGAATTCGGCGATGTTGCTGTCCAGCGTGGTGATCTGTTCCTTGCTGATCGGATCGGTGATGCCGTCGTAGCCGAGTTCCCAGCCGTTGGTGGGCGTGTTGTGGTCGGCGGTGGCCACCACCGAGCTCACGCGCCAGACCTTGCGGCCAGCCTGGCGCAGGCCTTCATAGGCCTGGGGGCTGGTGACTTCGTGCACCAGGTGCCGGTCGATGTAGAGCACGGACGTGCCGTCCTCTTCGGTGTGGACAACGTGTTCGTCCCAGATCTTGTCGTAGAGCGTGCGTGGCATGGCGTGGGTCTTGTCGTGGAGGAAGGATTTTAGGCCGCCTGACGGACATCGACGGCACTGAGGTGATCCACCAGCAGGCGTGCGCTGGCGGGCAGGCTGGAGAAATCGCGGGCCACCAGCACCAGCTGGCGCTGGGCCCAGGGATCGGTCAGGGGCACGGCCTGCAGCGCATCGCCGGTGCTCAGCAACTGGAAGGCGCGCTCGGGCATCACACCCACGCCCAGGCCGTTGGCGATCATGCGGCACATCGCGTCCAGCCCGGTCACGCGGATGCGCACGCGCACGGTGGTGCCGGCCTGGATGGCGGCCTGGTGCGTGGCCAGGTGGATGGAGCTGTTGGCGTGCAGGCCCACATGGTCGAAGGGCAGGGTGGCTTCGAAGGGCACGGGTCCGCGGCTGGCCAGCGGGTGCCCGCGCGGCACCACCAGCGCCAGGCTGTCGCGCCGGTAGGGCAGGCTTTGCAGGCCGACGGTGCCCATGGCGCCGTTGCACAGGCCGAGGTCGGTGGCGCCTTCCTTCACCGCGCGCAACACCTCGGGGCTGAGGTGCTCCTCCAGATCGATCTTGATCTGGGGGTGTTGGCGCGCGAAGGCGCCCAGGTCTTCGGGCAGGAACTGCACGATGGCCGAGATGCTGGCGTGCACGCGCACATGCCCGCGCACGCCATCGGCGTACTCGGCCAGTTCGATCTGCATCTTCTCCAGGCCGAACAGCACGGTGCGCGCGTGGTGCAGCAGGCCTTCGCCCGCGGGCGTGAGCCGCACGCCCCGCGCATGGCGGTGCAGCAGCGTGGTGCCCAGCGCGTTCTCCAGGTCCGACAGGCGCTTGCTGATTGCCGAAGCGGCGATGAACTCTCGCTCCGCTGCGCGGCCGATGCTGCCCAGCTCGCACACGGCCACGAAGAGCTGCAGCGAGGTGAGGTCCATCTGGCGGGCGAAATTGCGTTCGGAGAGCATGGGGCGTTGGCTTCTCGTTTGGAGAGGCCGAAAAAGAATTTTCCCTCAGATGGGGAGCCCATGACATCGTCAAGGACGATGGCTGACTTGCTGCTCTGCGCGGGCCGGAGGCAAAAAAAAGCCCGCCGAGGTGGCGGGCTTTCAGGGGGCGGACGCCGATCAGCGGTTGGCCAGCGGCTTGACGTCGCGGCGCACCGAGCCGGTGAACAGCTGGCGCGGGCGGCCGATCTTGTACTCGGGGTCGCTGATCATCTCGTTGAGCTGGGCGATCCAGCCGACGGTGCGGGCCAGCGCGAAGATGCCGGTGAACAGGTTGACCGGGATGCCGATGGCGCGCTGCACGATGCCGGAGTAGAAGTCCACGTTCGGGTAGAGCTTGCGCGAGACGAAGTACTCGTCCTCCAGCGCGATCTTCTCGAGCTCCTTGGCCAGCTTGAACAGGGGGTCGTTTTCCAGGCCCAGTTCCTGCAGCACTTCGTTGCAGGTTTCCTGCATCAGCTTGGCGCGCGGGTCGTAGTTCTTGTACACGCGGTGACCGAAGCCCATGAGCTTGACGCCGGAGTTCTTGTCCTTGACCTTCTCCATGAACTCGCCGACCTTGGAGACGCCGCCGTTGCGCTGGATGTCTTCCAGCATGTTCAGGCAGGCCTCGTTGGCACCGCCGTGGGCCGGGCCCCACAGGCAGGCCACGCCGGCCGCGATGGCGGCGAAAGGGTTGGTGCCCGACGAGCCGCACAGGCGCACGGTGGAGGTGGAGGCGTTCTGCTCGTGGTCGGCGTGCAGGATGAAGATGCGGTCCAGCGCGCGCTCGAGCACCGGGTTGACCTGGTACTCCTCGCAGGGCGTGCCGAACATCATGCGCAGAAAGTTGCCCGAGTAGCTCAGGTCGTTCTTCGGATACATGTAGGGCTGGCCGATGCCGTACTTGTAGGCCATGGCCACCAGCGTGGGCATCTTGGCGATCAGGCGGATCGCGGCGATCTCACGGTGCTTCGGGTTGTTGATGTCCGTGCTGTCGTGATAGAAGGCCGACAGACCGCCGACCAGGCCGGTGAGCACGGCCATGGGGTGGGCGTCACGGCGGAAGCCGCGCAGGAAGAACTGCATCTGCTCGTTGACCATGGTGTGGTTGGTCACAAGCTTGTGGAAGTCGCCCCGCTGCGATTCGTTCGGCAACTCGCCGTTGAGCAGCAGGTAGCAGGTGTCGAGGTAGTCGCACTGCGTGGCCAGCTGTTCGATGGGGTAGCCGCGGTACAGCAGCTCGCCCTTGTCGCCATCGATGTAGGTGATGGCCGACTGGCACGAGGCTGTGGACAGGAAGCCCGGGTCGTAGGTGAACATGCCGGTCTGCGCGTAGAGCTTTCGGATGTCGATCACGTCCGGACCGATGTTGCCGGCGTAGACCGGCAGGTCGACGCTGGGGCTGCCATTGGAGAACGACAGGGTGGCTTTGTTGTCTACGAGTTTCATGCAGGTTCCTCGGATGATGAGAGAGGTCGCAGGCCGCGCAGCAGTGCAAGCACTTGCGTCACGTCCGCGCGTTCGAGATCGCCTTGGAGGGGCTTTCGACCGAGCAGCAGATCCAGCAGGTCGTTGTCGGACAAGTCCATCAAGAGCCCGAGTGCATCGGCTTGGCGCACGGTTAAGCCAGATTCGTGCCTGGCGAAGAATCGCTCGATGAACAGATCGTTCTCGAGCAGGCCACGACGACACCGCCAGCGCAGCTTGCTCAGCGCGCGCTCGTCCAGCAAGGCATCCTGCAGGGGGGTGTCGGTCATGGGGTTCGGGGGTGGGCACTCAGACCGAGCGCAGCACCATCATTTCCTTGATCTTGCCGATGGCCTTCGTGGGGTTCAGGCCCTTGGGGCAGACGTCCACGCAGTTCATGATGGTGTGGCAGCGGAACAGGCGGTACGGGTCTTCCAGGTTGTCCAGGCGCTCGCTGGTGGCCTGGTCGCGGCTGTCGGCGATGAAGCGGTAGGCCTGCAGCAGGCCCGCGGGGCCGACGAACTTGTCCGGGTTCCACCAGAAGCTCGGGCAGCTGGTGGAGCAGCTGGCGCACAGGATGCACTCGTACAGGCCGTTGAGCTCTTCGCGCTCTTCGGGGCTCTGCAGGCGCTCCTTCTCGGGCGCCACGGTTTCGTTGATCAGGTAGGGCTTGATGCTGTTGTACTGCTTGAAGAACAGCGTCATGTCCACGATCAGGTCGCGCACCACCGGCAGGCCGGGCAGCGGCTTGAGCACGATGTCGCCCTTGAGCGTGTTCATGTTGGTCAGGCAGGCCAGACCGTTCTTGCCGTTGATGTTCATGGCGTCCGAGCCGCACACGCCTTCGCGGCACGAGCGGCGGAACGAGATGGAGGGGTCCACCGCCTTGAGCTTCATCAGGGCGTCAAGCAGCATGCGCTCGTGGCCATCGAGTTCGACCTCGATGCTCTGCATGTAGGGCTTGGCGTCCTTGTCCGGGTCGTAGCGGTAGATCTTGAAGGTGCGTTTTGCCATGGTTTGTTCTCCGTGCGTCGTGGGTGCTGGGTGAAGGGGCTCAGAAGGTGCGGACCTTCGGGGGCACCGACTCCACGGTCAGGGGCTTGAGGTTGACAGGCTTGTAAGTCAGGCTGTTGTCGGCGCTGTGCCACAGCGTGTGCTTCATCCACTCCGCGTCGTTGCGGCCCAGGGGGAACTGCGCGTCGTCGGCCGGGCGCTCATAGTCGTTCACCGTGTGGGCACCTCGGCACTCGCGGCGCGCGGCGGCCGAGGTCATGGTGGCCTGGGCGCATTCGATCAGGTTCTCCACTTCCAGCGCTTCGATGCGCGCGGTGTTGAACACCTTGGACTTGTCCTTGAGCGTGATGGCGGCGACGCGAGCGCGCATCGCGTTGATCTTGACCACGCCCTCGTCCATGCTGGCCTGGGTGCGGAACACGCCAGCGTGCTGCTGCATGGCCGTGCGCAGGTCGTTGGCCACGTCCTGCGAATACTCGCCATCGGTGGCGTTGTCCAGGCGGGCCAGGCGGGCGAGCGTCCTGTCCGCCGCGTCGGCGGGCAGGGGCTTGTGGATCTTGTTCTTGTTGTTGTACTGGACGATGTGGTCACCAGCCGCCTTGCCGAACACGAGCAGGTCGAGCAGCGAGTTGGTGCCCAGGCGGTTGGCGCCGTGCACGCTCACGCAGGAGCATTCGCCCACGGCGTACAGGCCGTTGACCACCTTCTGGTTGCCCTGGCCGTCCGGCGTCACCACCTGACCGTGGATGTTGGTCGGGATGCCTCCCATCTGGTAGTGGATGGTGGGCACCACGGGGATGGGGTCCTTGGTGATGTCGACGTTGGCGAAGTTGTGCCCGATCTCGTAGACCGAGGGCAGGCGCTTCATGATGTCGTTGACGCCGATGTGCGTCATGTCGAGGTGGATGTAGTCCTTGTTCGGACCGCAGCCGCGTCCTTCCTTGATTTCCTGGTCCATGCAGCGCGAGACGAAGTCGCGCGGTGCCAGGTCCTTCAGCGTGGGCGCGTAACGCTCCATGAAACGATCGCCGTTGACGTTGCGCAGGATGGCGCCTTCGCCGCGGCAGCCTTCGGTCAGCAGCACGCCTGCGCCGGCCACGCCGGTGGGGTGGAACTGCCAGAACTCCATGTCCTGCAGCGGGATGCCGGCGCGCGCCGCCATGCCCAGGCCGTCACCGGTGTTGATGAAGGCGTTGGTGGAGGCCGCGAAGATGCGGCCGGCGCCGCCGGTGGCCAGCAGCGTGGTCTTGGCTTCGAGGATGTAGGTCTCGCCGGTTTCCATTTCCAGCGCGGTCACGCCGACCACGTCGCCGCTGGCGTCGCGGATCAGGTCCAGCGCCATCCATTCGACGAAGAAGGTGGTGCGGGCCTGCACGTTCTGCTGGTACAGGGTGTGCAGCATGGCGTGACCGGTGCGGTCGGCCGCGGCGCAAGCGCGCTGCACCGGCTTTTCACCGTAGTTGGCGGTGTGGCCGCCGAATGGGCGCTGGTAGATCGTGCCGTCGGGGTTGCGGTCGAACGGCATGCCGAAGTGTTCGAGCTCGTAGACGACCTTGGGCGCTTCACGGCACATGAACTCGATGGCGTCCTGGTCGCCCAGCCAGTCGGAGCCCTTGATGGTGTCGTAGAAGTGGTAGTGCCAGTTGTCCTCGTTCATGTTGCCGAGCGAGGCGCCGATGCCGCCCTGGGCCGCCACGGTGTGCGAGCGGGTGGGGAACACCTTGGAGAGCACGGCCACCTTGAGGCCGGCGCGCGCGAGTTGCAGCGAGGCGCGCATGCCGGAGCCGCCGGCGCCGACGATGACCACGTCGAACTGACGCTTGGGAAGGGATGCGGATGCGGTCATGGCTTCAGAGCCTCCAGAGAACTTGAACGGCCCAGCCCAGGCAGGACAGGAGCCAGACGATGGTGAAGACGTGCAGCACGAGGCGGATGCCGGCGGGCTTGACGTAGTCCATCCAGATGTCGCGCATGCCGACCCACACGTGGTAGGCCAGGGCCAGGAAGACGGCGAAGGTCAGGGCCTTCATCCACTGTTGGGCGAAGATGCCGGCCCAGCTTTCGTAGCCGATGGGGCCGCTGATGAACAGCACCTGCAGCAGCACGATCAGGGTGAAGATCGCCATGAGGGCGGCGGTGATGCGCTGGGCGAGCCAGTCGCGCAGGCCGTAGTGGGCGCCGGTGACGACGCGCTTGGAACCGTAGTTGACGGACATGAATATGTTTCCTAGTCAGTTGGGGTCAGAGCTGAAGATCTGACCCTCAATCAATACAGGTTGAACAGCTTGGCGCCCAGCACCAGCGTGAGGCCGATGCTCAGCACCAGCGTGACGATGGCGGAAGAGCGGCCGAATTCCTTGCTCACCGCATGGCAGGCGTCCATGTACAGGTGGCGGACGCCGGCGATCAGGTGGTGCAGGTAGGCCCAGATGATGGACAGCACCACGAGCTTGAAGAACCAGCCCGGCACGAAGCCGATGCCGGCGGAAAACGCCGAGCTGAAACGTTCGAAGGACAGCTCGGACGACACGGAGGTGTCGAACAGCCAGACGATCAGGGGGAGCAGGATGAACATCAGGCCGCCGCTGGCGCGGTGCAGGATCGACACCCAGCCGGCCGGAGGCAGGCGGTAGGTGGTGAGATCCTTGAAGGCGTTGATGTTGCGGAACTCGGGCCGCTTCTTGGTCAACTCGGTCATGGTGGGGCTTTCTTCCGGGGAGGGAGGGGTCGTCGCGGCTTGGTAACTCGTTGGTAACTAATGCCAAGGCGCGTCAAATTCTATTGCAATGCACCAAACCGCAGTCCGGCACTCGGACGCTCCCCGATATCCGGGGCTCCGGCTGGGTGCGCCATCAGCTCAGCTCGTTGCGGTAATGGCGTGCGTCGGTGCGGTAGTAGCCGCGGCGCAACTCCATGGGTTCGTCGTTGTAGGTGTAGGCCAGGCGTTCCACGCTCAGCAGCGGGTGCCCGGGCGCGACGCCCAGCAGGGTGGCGGTGTCTTCGTCGGCGCTCACCGCCTTGATCTTTTCCACCGCGCGCACCATGCGCACGCCGAACTGCGTTTCGAACAGGGCGTACATCGGGCCCTTGTCTTCCGACAGCGCCTCGATCGTCAGGCCTTTGAAGGGGCCGCCTGGCAGCCAGAGTTCTTCCACGATGGCGGGGATGCCGGCGAACGCCAGCACGCGCTTGACCTGCAGCACGGCGTCGCCCGTGCGCAGGGACAGCTGGCGCGCCACTTCGGCCGGCGCGCGCAGGCGGCGGCATTCCACGATGCGGCGCTCGGCCGGTCCCTGGTCTTCCAGCGTGCCGGTGTCGGGCAGCAGGCGCAGGAAGCGGTACTGGATGTGCTGCTCGGCGTGGGTGGCCACGAAAGTGCCCTTGCCCTGGCGGCGCACCAGCAGGTTGTCGGTGGCGAGTTCGTCGATCGCCTTGCGCACGGTGCCCTGGCTCACGCGAAAGCGCGCGGCCAGGTCGAATTCGCTCGGGATCATGTCACCCGGCTTCCACTCGCCCGCCTGCAGGCTGCGCAGGATCAGGGTCTTGATCTGCTGGTACAGCGGGCTGAAGGCTGGCGCGGTGTTCTCGAACACGGGGGCGCCGGCCTCTGCAGGTGCCGCGTCGGTGGGATTCTGGGGTGAGGTGGCCATGGTTTGCGGGCGCCATCGGGAGGGCGCTCATGACTTCAATCATATCTTATATAAGACATAAGACAAATTGACGTATCAGGGTTTGCGAGGGTACACTCACGGGCTGTCCAGGGGGTTCGTCCGCCTCGTCATTTCTCTCTTCCCCAACGTCCTTTTCCGGAGTTTTCACCATGAACAAGAAGCCCGTTCGCGTTGCCGTCACCGGCGCCGCTGGCCAGATCGGTTACGCCCTGCTGTTTCGCATCGCCTCCGGCGAGATGCTGGGCAAGGACCAGCCCGTGATCCTGCAGCTGCTGGAAATCCCGGACGAGAAGGCCCAGAAGGCGCTCAAGGGCGTGATGATGGAACTGGAAGACTGCGCGTTCCCGCTGCTGGCCGGCATGGAAGCCCACAGCGACCCCACGACCGCCTTCAAGGACACCGACTACGCCCTGCTGGTGGGTGCCCGTCCCCGCGGCCCCGGCATGGAGCGCGCCGACCTGCTGGCTGCCAACGCCCAGATCTTCACGGCCCAGGGCAAGGCGCTGGACAAGGTCGCCAGCCGCGACGTCAAGGTGCTGGTGGTCGGCAACCCCGCCAACACCAACGCCTACATCGCCATGAAGAGCGCGCCCAGCCTGCCGCGCGAGAACTTCACCGCCATGCTTCGCCTGGACCACAACCGCGCCGCCAGCCAGATCGCCGCCAAGACCGGTGGCAAGGTCGGTGAGATCGAGAAGCTCACCGTCTGGGGCAACCACTCGCCCACCATGTACGCCGACTACCGCTTCGCCACCATCGGCGGCAAGAGCGTGAAGGACGCGATCAACGACCAGGTCTGGAACGCCGACACCTTCCTGCCCACCGTGGGCAAGCGCGGCGCCGCCATCATCGAGGCGCGTGGCCTGTCGTCGGCCGCCTCGGCCGCCAATGCCGCCATCGACCACATGCGCGACTGGGCCCTGGGCTCCCACGGCAAGTGGGTCACCATGGGCGTGCCCTCCAACGGCGAATACGGCATTCCCAAGGACGTGATCTTCGGCTTCCCGGTCACCACCGAAGGCGGCAAGTACAAGATCATCGAAGGCCTGGAAATCGACGCCTTCTCGCAAGAGCGCATCAACAAGACGCTGGACGAGCTCAAGGGTGAGCAGGACGGCGTCAAGCACCTCCTGTAATCGGCTGGTAACCGCGCCTTGGCTCCGCTCCATCCTCGCCACATCCTGCTTGGTGCCCAGGCCGGTGCGTTCGCGCTGCCGGTCTGCGACCACTACAGCGGGGTGGAAGCCCGGATGCGCAAGAGCCTGGCGCTGCAGGCCGAGATGGCCGAGGAGTTCGGCACCTGCGTCTTCGACGTCACGCTCGATTGCGAGGACGGCGCGCCCGTGGGCGGGGAGGCCGAGCACGCCGCGCTGGTGACCGAACTGGCCCTGGCCGCGGCGCCCGAGGCGCGCGTGGCGGTGCGCGTTCACCCGGTGGACCACCCGGCGTTCGACGCCGACGTGGCCACCGTCGCGGCGCGCGCGGGCCATCGCCTGGCCCACCTCATGGTGCCCAAGGTCGAATCGGTGGCCGACGTGCAGCGCGCGGCGGACGCCCTCGACGCCGCCGGTGCCCGGGCCTTGCCCCTGCACGTGCTGGTCGAATCCCCCGCTGCGGTGCACCGTGCCTTCGACATCGCCGCGCATCCCCGGGTGCAGAGCATCAGCTTCGGCCTGATGGACTTCGTCTCGGCGCACGGCGGCGCCATCCCGGCCGACGGCATGAGCGCCGCCGGCCAGTTCTCGCACCCGCTGGTGCTGCGCGCCAAGCTGGAGATCGCCTCGGCCTGCCATGCGCACGGCAAGGTGCCCTCGCATTGCGTGGTGACCGAGTTCAAGCACCTGGATGCCCTCCAGCAGGCGGCCCGCAAGGCCGCCCATGAGCTCGGTTACACGCGCATGTGGAGCATCCACCCTGACCAGATCCGCCCCATCCTGGCCGCGTTCGCGCCCCAGGCGAGCGAGGTTCACACCGCCGCCGCCCTCATCGAGCGCGCCCTGGCCGCCGACTGGGCGCCGGTGCAGTTCGAAGGCCGCCTGCACGACCGGGCGAGCTACCGCTATTTCTGGCAGGTGCTGGAGCGCGCGCACCAGACCGGCCTGCCATTGCCCGACACGGTGCAAGCCCACTTCGCCGAACCCGCCGCCCTGCGGCATTGAGCTTGCTTGCCCCGTCCCCACCTGTTTTCTGCCCCACGAATTTCACTTCCCCACTGGAGAACCCCATGTCCACCTTCCTCACCGACTACCGCGCCCACGCCGCCGAACGCGCCGCGCTGGGCATTCCTCCGCTGCCGCTGGACGCCAAGCAGGTCGCCGACCTGATCGAGCTGATCAAGGCACCGCCGGCCGGTGAGGACGCCTTCCTGCTGGACCTCATCACGCACCGCGTGCCGCCCGGCGTGGACGATGCGGCCAAGGTCAAGGCCAGCTTCCTGGCCGCCGTGGCGCACGGCGACGTGAAGGTGGGCCTGATCTCCAAGTCCAAGGCCACCGAGCTGCTGGGCACCATGGTGGGTGGCTACAACGTGCATCCGCTGATCGAGCTGCTGGACGACGAGGAAGTGGCCAGCGTGGCGGCCGAGGGCCTGAAGAAGACCCTGCTGATGTTCGACTTCTTCAACGACGTGGCCGAGAAGGCCAAGGCCGGCAACCTCAAGGCCCGCCAGGTGATGCAGAGCTGGGCCGACGCCGAGTGGTTCACCAGCCGCCCCGAAGTCGACAAGACCATCACCGTGACCGTGTTCAAGGTGCCCGGCGAAACCAACACCGACGATCTCTCGCCCGCACCCGACGCCTGGAGCCGCCCGGACATCCCGCTGCACTACCTCGCCATGCTGAAGAACACGCGCGAAGGCGCGGCCTTCAAGCCCGAGGAAGACGGCAAGCGCGGCCCGATGCAGTTCATCGACGACCTGAAGAAGAAGGGTCACCTCGTGGCCTACGTGGGCGACGTGGTGGGCACCGGCTCCAGCCGCAAGTCAGCCACCAACAGCGTGATCTGGGCCACCGGCCAGGACATTCCCTTCGTGCCCAACAAGCGCTTCGGCGGCGTCACGCTGGGCGGCAAGATCGCCCCCATCTTCTTCAACACGCAGGAAGACTCGGGCGCGCTGCCGATCGAAGTGGACGTGAGCAAGCTCGAAATGGGCGACGTGATCGACATCCACCCCTACGACGGCAAGATCACCAAGGGTGGCGCCACGCTGGTCGAATTCCAGCTGCGCAGCGACGTGCTGTTCGACGAAGTGCGCGCCGGCGGCCGCATCAACCTCATCATCGGCCGCTCGCTCACCGCCAAGGCGCGTGAGTTCCTGGGCCTGCCCGCCAGCACGGTGTTCCGCCTGCCGCAGGCACCCGCCGAAACCAAGGCAGGCTTCACCCTGGCGCAGAAGATGGTGGGTCGCGCGGTCGGCCTGCCGGAAGGCTTCGGCGTGCGCCCCGGCACCTACTGCGAACCCAAGATGACCACCGTCGGCTCGCAGGACACCACCGGCCCGATGACGCGCGACGAACTGAAGGACCTGGCCTGCCTGGGCTTCAGCGCCGACATGGTGATGCAGTCCTTCTGCCACACCGCCGCCTACCCCAAGCCCGTGGACGTGAAGACCCACCGCGAGCTGCCCGCCTTCATCAGCAACCGCGGCGGCGTGGCCCTGCGCCCGGGCGACGGCGTGATCCACAGCTGGCTCAACCGCCTGCTGCTGCCCGACACCGTGGGCACCGGCGGCGACTCGCACACCCGCTTCCCGATCGGCATCAGCTTCCCCGCCGGCTCCGGCCTGGTGGCCTTCGGCGCCGCCACCGGTGTGATGCCGCTGGACATGCCCGAATCCGTGCTGGTGCGCTTCAAGGGCCAGATGCAGCCCGGCGTGACCCTGCGCGACCTGGTGCACGCGATCCCGCTGTACGCGATCAAGGCCGGTCTGCTGACCGTGGCCAAGGCCGGCAAGATCAACATCTTCTCGGGCCGCATCCTGGAAATCGAAGGCCTGCCGGATCTGAAGGTCGAACAGGCCTTCGAGCTGAGCGACGCCTCGGCCGAACGCTCGGCCGCCGGTTGCACCATCAAGCTCAACCCCGAGCCGGTGAAGGAATACCTCACCAGCAACGTGGTGCTGATGAAGAACATGATCGCCCAGGGCTATGCCGATGCCCGCAGCCTGAAGCGCCGCATCGAGAAGGTGGAAGCCTGGCTGGCCAACCCCAGCCTGCTCGAAGCCGACAAGGACGCCGAGTACGCCGCCGTGATCGAGATCGACCTGGCCGACATCAAGGAACCCATCCTCTGCTGCCCGAACGACCCCGATGACGCCAAGACCCTGTCCGAGGTGGCCGGCACCAAGATCGATGAAGCCTTCATCGGTTCGTGCATGACCAACATCGGCCACTTCCGCGCCGCAGCCAAGCTGCTGGGCGGCCAGCGCGACATTCCCGTCAAGCTGTGGGTCGCGCCGCCGACCAAGATGGACGAGAGCGAGCTGATCAAGGAAGGCCACTACTCGGCGTTCGGCACCGCCGGTGCCCGCACCGAAATGCCCGGCTGCTCGCTGTGCATGGGCAACCAGGCGCAGGTGCGCGAAGGCGCGACCGTGGTGTCCACCTCGACCCGCAACTTCCCGAACCGCCTGGGCAAGAACACCAACGTGTACCTCGCCTCGGCCGAACTCGCGGCCATTGCCTCCAAGCTGGGCCACATCCCCACCGTGGCCGAGTACCACGAGGCG
Source organism: Hydrogenophaga sp. FG152 (assembly GCF_057809615.1). Taxonomy (NCBI): domain Bacteria; kingdom Pseudomonadati; phylum Pseudomonadota; class Betaproteobacteria; order Burkholderiales; family Comamonadaceae; genus Hydrogenophaga; species Hydrogenophaga sp. FG152. The sequence goes on from NZ_JBMDKH010000009.1 coordinate 56,433, forward strand.
ATGGGCGTGGTGAACAAGGACGGCGCGGCGATCTACCAGTACATGAACTTCGACCAGATCGAGGAGTACGCCGAGGCCGCGAAAGGCGTGGCGGCGTAAAAGGGACCCCCCGCGCCGCCTTCGGCGTCACCCCTCAGGGGGCGGCGCTGGAGGGCCGGCGGAGCCGGACCCTCGGCGCCCTGGATAAAAAAGCCGCTGCGGTTGCAGCGGCTTTTTTACGCCTGCGCGGCGAGTTGCCTGAGCAACTCGGCAGACGCTTCATCGCCTGGAAAGAAGGTCTCCAGCGCCAGCTCCTGCAGGGTGATGTCCACCGGCGAGCCGAACACCGTGGTCGTGCTCACGAGGTTCAGCACGCCATGGCCGGTGTTGAACTGGAAAGGCATCAGCACGCCATGGTGCTCGCCCGGCAGCGTGCCGGCGTCGTTGCCGAACGATTCCGGGTAGCCCTTGAGTTCGGACAGCAGCGCGGCCAGCGCCTCGTCGCCGGTGGCGTGGATCTGCTGGCGCAGGCGCTCGAACAGGTGCTCGCGCCATTGCCGCAGGTTGGCGATGCGCGGCGCCAGCCCCTCGGGGTGCAGGCTCAGGCGCAGCACATTGACGGGGCCCTCCAGCAGCCGGGGCGAGGCCCCCGCCATCAGCAGCGGCACCAGCCGGTTGGCCATCACCAGGTTCCAGTGCCGGTCCATCGCCAGCGCGGGCCAGGGTTCGTGGCAGTCCAGGATGCGCTTGACCGCCGCGCGCGCCGAGGCCATGTCGGGCGCGTCCAGCGGGCGCTCGCGGTACATCGGGGCGTACCCGGCGGCTTCCAGCAGCGCGTTGCGTTCGCGCAGAGGCACCTCGAGCCGGTCGACCAGGCGCAACACCATGTCGCGGCTGGGGCTGGCGCGGCCGGTCTCCACGTAGCTCAGGTGCCGGGTGGACACATCGGCCACGTGCGCCAGGTCGAGCTGGCTCAGGCGGCGGCGCTGGCGCCAGTGGCGCAGGCGTTCGCCGAATGGAGAGGGGGTGGTCAGGGCGTTCATGGGCGGCATGGTAGGGCACCCGGGTGCCGACCGGCCATGACCTGCCACGTCATGGACGCCGCGCACCCGCCGGCCGACCATGCACCCCGGATGCCCTGACTTCCATCCGTCCTCACCTCATCAAGGAGTGCACCATGTCCCTCATCGCTTCCCTCACTTCCCCGGTCGGCCTGCGCCGCGTGCTCTGGGCCGATGCCCTGTCCGGCTCCGGCACCGCCGTGCTGCACCTGGCCCTGACCGGCTCGCTGTCCGCCCTGCTGGGCCTGCCCGGCGCGCTGCTCAGCGCCTCGGGCATCCTGTTGCTGCTCTATGTCGCCCTGGCCGGCACGTTGGCCCTGCAGGCCACGCCGTCGCGCGCGCTGCTGGGCGTGCTGGTGCTCGGCAATTTCGCCTGGGTGGCGGCCTGCCTCGCGCTGCTGTTTGGCGGCCTGGTCTCGCCCACGCCGCTGGGCCAAGCCTACCTGGTGGTCCAGGCCGTGGCGGTGCTGGTGCTGGCCGAGCTGCAGTGGATGGCGCTGCGGCGCCAGCGGCCAGCCGCCCTGGCCTGAGCCATGTGCGCCAGCGAACAGATGCGCGCGCCCTCAGCGCCTACGCTGGGTGCGCGCCATTGATGGATAGGCCGTCATTGGGCAAGGCTCTCTGAAAAAAGGAAAAAACCATGACCCTCGGTACCATCCTCCTGATCATCCTGGTGCTGATCCTGCTTGGCGTCTTTCCCACTTGGCCGCACAGCCGGGGCTGGGGTTACGGTCCCAGCGGTGTGCTGGGCGTCGTGCTGGTGATCGTGATCGTGCTGCTGCTCACCGGCAGGTTGTGACCTGAGCGTCACCCGCCCCGCGCGCCGTGCACGCGCGTCCTCCGGGTGCCTTGGCCCCGGAGGCTTTCCTGTTCGGCAAGGAATTCATCGCTGTCAGCACGGAATAGCCTGCTCCTGACAGAATGGACCGGTGTTTCACCGATTCCGTCAGGAGCCCCACATGCCCACGACCAGCCATTTCGCCCATCCCTTCGCCTCCACCGTCAAGACTTTCAAGACCGCCTCGGGCAAAAGCGGCCGTTTCTATTCCCTGCCGGCGCTGGCCAAACAGTACCCCTCGGTGAAGCGCCTGCCGGTGTCGCTGCGCATCGTGCTGGAGAGCGTGCTGCGCCATTGCGATGGCGAGCGCGTGACCCCGGAGCACGTGGCGCAGCTCGCGCAATGGCAGCCCAACACCGCGCGCACCGACGAAATTCCCTTCACCGTGGCGCGCGTGGTGCTGCAGGACTTCACCGGTGTGCCCCTGCTGGCTGACCTGGCCGCCATGCGCAGCGTGGCCCAGCGCCTGGGCCAGGACCCGAAGAAGATCGAGCCCCTGGTGCCGGTGGACCTGGTGGTGGACCACTCGGTGATGGTCGACCACTATGGCACCAAGCAGGCGCTCGACCTCAACATGAAGCTGGAGTTCCAGCGCAACAACGAGCGCTACCAGTTCATGAAGTGGGGCATGCAGGCCTTCGATACCTTCGGTGTGGTGCCCCCGGGCTTCGGCATCGTGCACCAGGTGAACCTGGAGTACCTGGCGCGCGGCGTGCACATGAAGGGCGGCATGTACTACCCCGACACCCTGGTGGGCACCGACAGCCACACCACCATGATCAACGGCATCGGCGTGGTGGCCTGGGGCGTGGGCGGCATCGAGGCCGAGGCCGCCATGCTGGGTCAGCCGGTGTATTTCCTCACGCCCGACGTGGTGGGCTTCGAGCTCACCGGCCGCCTGCGCGAAGGCGTGACCGCCACCGACCTGGTGCTGACCGTCACCGAGATCCTGCGCCAGCACAAGGTGGTGGGCAAGTTCGTCGAGTTCTTCGGCGAAGGCACGGCCTCGCTCGCGCTGCCCGACCGCGCCACCATCGCCAACATGGCGCCCGAGTACGGCGCCACCATGGGCTTCTTCCCGGTAGACGAGAAGACGCTGGCCTACTTCCGCGGCACCGGCCGCAGCGCGGCCGAGATCGAGGCCTTCGAGGCCTACTTCCGGGCCCAGGGCCTGTTCGGCATGCCGGCCAGCGGCGAGATCGATTACTCCAAGGTGGTCAAACTGGACCTCGGCCTGGTGACGCCGAGTCTGGCCGGCCCCAAGCGCCCGCAGGACCGCATCGAGCTCGGCCAGGTGGCGCGCCAGTTCTGCGATCTGTTCAGCAAGCCCAACGACCAGAACGGCTTCAACCGCCCGGCCGAGTTGCTGCACACGCGCTACCACGCCATCGACAACGAGATCGCGCCCGTGGCCGTGCCCTCGGCCAAGCCCACGCCCGAAGGCGCGCCGCGCTTCGAGGTGGAGATGGTGGCCAACCGGCCGGTGCGCGCCAGCGCGCCGGTCAAGGAACCGCGTGGCGATCTCACCATCGGCAACGGCGACGTTCTGATCGCCGCCATCACCAGCTGCACCAACACCAGCAACCCCGGCGTGCTGCTGGCCGCCGGCCTGCTGGCCAAGAAGGCGGTGGAGGCCGGCCTCAAGGTGCAGCCGCACATCAAGACCTCGCTGGCCCCCGGCTCGCGCATCGTCACCGAATACCTCACCCAGACCGGCCTGCTGCCCTACCTGGAAAAGCTCGGCTTCGCGCTCGCCGGCTACGGCTGCACCACCTGCATCGGCAACGCGGGCGACCTCGCGCCCGAGCTCAACGCCGTCATCACGCAGAACGACCTCGTGTGCGCCGCGGTGCTCTCGGGCAACCGCAACTTCGAGGCCCGCATCCACCCCAACCTCAAGGCCAACTTCCTCGCCAGCCCGCCGCTGGTGGTGGCCTACGCCATCGCCGGCAACGTCATGAAAGACCTCATGACCGAGCCGGTGGGCAAGGGCAAGGGCGGAAAGCCGGTGTTCCTGGGCGACATCTGGCCCAGCAGCGACGAGATCTACCAGCTCATGAAGTTCGCCATGAATGGCAAGGCCTACCGCGAGAACTACGCGCGCGTGGCCAGCGAGCCCGGCAAGCTGTGGGAGCACATCAAGGGCGTCTCGGGCAATGCCTACACCTGGCCCAAGAGCACCTACATCGCCGAACCGCCGTTCTTCGAAACCTTCCAGCTCGCGGCCACGGCGTCCGCCGAGCCGCCGGCGGTGCGTGGCGCGCGCGTCATGGCGCTGTTCGGCGACTCCATCACCACCGACCACATCTCGCCGGCCGGCAACATCGCCGAAAACTCGCCCGCTGGCCAGTGGCTCTTGGCGCATGGTGTGCTCAAGGCCGATTTCAACAGCTATGGCGCGCGCCGGGGCCACCACGAGGTGATGATGCGCGGCACCTTCGCCAACGTGCGCATCAAGAACCTGATGCTGGCCCCCTTGCCCGGCGGATCGCGCGAGGAGGGCGGCTGGACGATCTACCAGCTCGACGGCGTGGGGCAGGGCCAGAAGATGAGCATCTTCGACGCCGCCATGCGCTACCAGGCCGCCGGCGTGCCCACCGTGGTGTTCGCGGGCGAGGAATACGGCACCGGCTCCAGCCGTGACTGGGCCGCCAAGGGCACCCAGCTGCTGGGCATCAAGGCCGTGGTGGCGCGCAGCTTCGAGCGCATCCACCGCTCCAACCTGGTCGGCATGGGTGTGTTGCCATTGCAATTCAAGGCCGGCGACTCCTGGGAAAGCCTCGGCCTGGCCGGTGACGAGACCATCGACGTGGTCCCGCACCCCGACCTGCTGCCGCAGAGCGAGGCCCGGCTGGTCATCACCCGCGCCAACGGCGAGCGCCGCGAGGTGAACGTCATTCTGCGCATCGACACGCCGGTGGAGGTGAACTATTACCGTGACGGTGGAATCCTCCCCTACGTCCTCAGGCAATTGTTGAGCGCTTGAGCCCGATGCCGCAACGCGGCATGATGTGTTTTCGTTCTGCCCTTCGGGAGTCGCCATGCGAAAGCCTGCCTTGTACAGCCCGTCCACCCGCCCCGGGGTGCCGAAGGCGGGCGCGCAAGGCGCCGAGGCGGCCGTGGAGCAGGCCGACACCCCGGTGGCTCCCTCCCCGCGCCGCAGCCGCTGGCGGGCCGCCGCCGCCCGCTGGGCGGCCAGCCCGCGGATCATGTGGTCGGCCCTGGCCCTGCTCGCGGCCCTGCTGGCCGCCAGCGCCTGGCAGGGCAGCGCGAACGGGCCCAAGGCGCTGACGCAGAAGGACATCGACGCGGCCGTGCTGCGCACCCTCACCACCCAGAGCATCCCGTCCAAGGCCGCGCGCGCGGCGGAGAAGATCCGCCCCGCCGTGGTGCGCGTCATGTCCTACGGCAAGGACAAGAAGGGCGAGGAGCAGGAAATGGGGGTGGGCACGGGCGTGGTGATCGTCGACAAGGGCATCATCCTGACCAACCTGCACGTGGTGCAGCACGCGCAGACCATCAAGCTGGTGTTCGCCGACGGCACCGAATCCGGCGCCAGCATCACCGGCGTGCAGGCCCAGAACGACCTGGCCGTGCTGCAGGCCCACACCATCCCCGACGACCTGATCGCCGCCACCATGCGCTCCACCGGCGACCTCGTGCCCGGCGACGAGGTGGTCGCGGTGGGCTTTCCCTTCGGGATCGGCCCCTCCACCTCGTCGGGCGTCATCTCGGGTTTCGACCGCGCCTTCAAGTCGCCCGAGGGCGAGCAGGAGATTGGCAACCTGATCCAGTTCGACGCCGCGGCCAACCCCGGCAACTCGGGCGGCCCGCTGGTCACCATGGACGGCGAGGTGGTCGGCATCGTCACCGGCATCCTCAACCCGACCAGCCACCGCACCTTCCTTGGCATCGGTTTTGCAGTGCCGATCGAGAGCGCCGCCAGCGCCGCCGGTCTGCCCCCGTTTTGACATGAGCACCCCCGCCGCACTTCGCGCGACCCCCTCGGGGGGCAACACCAGCGGCCTGGCAAAGCCAGTTCCGCGGTGTTTCTGGCAGACATCCCTTTGCGCCCGCTGATGGGCGTTGTTTAACAACCTGGAGAGCGTTCCATGGACCAAAGCACCGCCCCCGACACCGCCCAGCTCATGGAGCAGATCCTGTACGAGGTCAAGCGCGTGGTGGTCGGGCAGGACCGGTTCCTCGAACGTGTCATGGTCGCCATGCTGGCCCAGGGCCACCTGCTGGTCGAAGGCGTGCCCGGCCTGGCCAAGACCCTCACGGTCAAGACGCTGGCCAACGTCGTGCAGGGCCGCTTCAAGCGCATCCAGTTCACACCCGACCTGGTGCCCGCCGACCTCGTGGGCACGCGCATCTACAACCAGAAGACCGGCGATTTCAGCACCTCGCTGGGCCCCGTGTTCGCCAACCTGCTGCTGGCCGACGAAATCAACCGCGCGCCCGCCAAGGTGCAGAGCGCGCTGCTGGAGGTGATGCAGGAGCGCCAGGTGACCATCGCTGGCGACACACACAAAGTGCCCAACCCTTTCCTCGTGATGGCCACGCAGAACCCGATCGAAACCGAAGGCACCTACCCGCTGCCCGAGGCGCAGGTCGACCGCTTCATGATGAAGGTGATGGTGGACTACCCGACGGACGAGGAAGAGTTCGTCATCGTCGAGCGCGTCACCGGTCCGGCCGTCAACGTCAACGCGGTGGCCACCACCGACCAGCTCGCCGCGCTGCAGGCGCAATGCCGGCAGGTGTACGTGGACCCCTCGCTCGTGCAGTACGCCGTCAAGCTGGTCTCGGCCACGCGCACGCCCGAGAAGCACGGTATCAAGGACATGGCGCACCTCATCACCTTCGGCGCCAGCCCGCGCGCCACCATCGGCCTGGTGGAAGGTGCGCGCGCCCTGGCCATGCTGCGCGGGCGCAACTACGCGCTGCCCGAGGACATGACCGACCTCGTGCCGGACGTGCTTCGCCACCGCGTGGTGCTCTCCTATGAAGGTTTGTCCGAAGGCCTGACCAGCGAAACCCTGATCGGCCGCATCATGAAACACATTCCTGCGCCCGCCCGGCCGCTGGAGCACGAGAAAAAGGTGGCCTGAGATGATGAGCCACCCCCTGCGCCGCCTTCGGCGTCTCCCCCCTGGAAGGGGGGCGGCACCTGAGGCCCGGCAAAGCCGGTTCCTCGGTACCACTGGATGGGGCCATCGCGCTCCGGGAGGCTGACATGCTGGGCCGGCTGTTTCGCAAACGTGATGAGACAGCTTCGGCTGCTGCCACCGCCACGCCGGTTGCGCGACGGGCCGAGGCGCTGCTGCGCCGGCTCGAATGGACCGTGCTGCGCCGGCTCGACGGCCTGCTGCAGGGCGACCACCGCACCCTCATGCGCGGCTCCGGCCTCGACCTCGCCGACCTGCGCGAGTACCAGCACCACGACGACGTGCGCCACATCGACTGGAACGTCACCGCGCGCCTGCAGACGCCGCACGTGCGCGTGTTCACCGAAGACCGCGAGATGGCCGCCTGGTTCCTGCTCGACCTCAGCCCCTCGGTGGACTTCGGCTCGGGCGAGCAGCGCAAAAGTCAGGTGCTGCTGGACTTCACCGCCGTGCTCGCGCGCCTGATCGGCCGCCACGGCAACCGCGTGGGCGCCGTGCTCTACGGCTCGCGCGGCCAGCCCGTGGTGGACGCGGTGCTGCCCGCGCGCGGCGGCCGCACCCAGGTGCTGCGGCTCATGCAGATGGTGCTGCAGCCGCCGGTGCACGCCCAGGCGAAGAACGGCGTGACCCAGCTCGCCGACCTGCTCAAGGCCGCCGTGCACACGGTGCGCCAGCGCGCCACCGTCTTCGTGGTGTCCGACTTCATCAGCGAGCCCGGCTGGGAGAAACCCCTGGGCGAACTCGCGCGCCGGCACGACGTGGTCGCCGTGCGCCTGCTCGACCCGCTGGAACTCGACCTGCCCGACCTCGGCCTGATCCCGATCCGCGATGCCGAGACCGGCGAACAGCTCCTGGTGGACACCCACGACGCCGGCTTTCGCCAGCGCTTCGCGCGCATCGCCGCGCAGCGCGAGGCGCAGCTGCGCGAAAGCCTGAGCCGCGCCGGCGTCGACACCCTGGAGCTGTCCACCGACGACGACCTGGCCGAGGCCGTGCTGCGCTTCATCGACCTGCGCAAGCGCCGCCTGCGCGAGACGCGCAACGGCACCGGCGCACGCCCTGTGCCCACCCAGTTGCCTACCCGGGACCGCCGCAGCTTCAGCGGCGTCCCACGCGAAGGAGCCCGTCCATCATGAACAGCTGGCCTGTCACCTTTCTCTGGCCGCAGTTGCTGTGGTTGCTGCTCGCGCTGCCGCTGCTGGTGCTGCTCTACGTGTGGCTGCTGCGAAGGCGCAAGCAGGCCGCGCTGCGCTACGCGAGCCTGTCCATCGTGCGCGAGGCCATGGGCAAGGGCCCGGGCTGGCGCCGCCACGTGCCCCCGGTGCTGCTGCTGCTGGCCATCGGCATCATGCTGCTGGCCTCGGCGCGGCCCATGGCCACCATCGTGCTGCCCTCGACCCAGCAGACCATCATCCTGGCGATGGACGTCTCGGGCAGCATGCGCGCCGAAGACGTCAAGCCCAACCGCCTGGTGGCCTCGCAGAACGCGGCCAAGGCTTTCCTGGCCGAACTGCCGCGCCATGTGAAGGTCGGCATCGTTGCCTTCGCAGGCTCGGCGCAGGTGGTGCAGCCCGTCACGCTCAGCCGCGAAGACCTGGTCGCCGCGATCGACAAGTTCCAGCTGCAGCGCGCCACCGCCATCGGCAGCGCCATCGTGGTCTCGCTCTCCGAGCTGTTCCCTGAGCAGCGCATCAACCTCGGCGACATGACCTACAGCCGCAACACCGATCCGTTCGCGCCCAAGGGCCGCTCGCTCGACCAGCCCAAGCCCGACGAGAAGACCTTCACGCCGGTGGCTCCGGGCTCCTACACCTCGGCCGCGATCATCCTGCTCACCGACGGCCAGCGCACCACCGGTGTGGACACCGCCGAGGCCGCGAAGATGGCGGCCGAGCGCGGGGTGCGCGTCTACACCGTGGGCGTGGGCACGGTGGACGGCGAGATCATCGGCTTCGAAGGCTGGTCCATGCGCGTGCGGCTCGACGAGGACAGCCTCAAGGAAGTGGCGCGCGCCACGCAGGCCGAGTACTACTACGCCGGCACCGCCGAGAACCTCAAGAAGGTCTACGAGACCCTGAGCTCGCGGCTGACGGTGGAGAAGAAGGAAACCGAAATCTCCGGCCTGCTGGCCCTGGCCGCCTCGCTGCTCGCGCTGCTGTCGGCGGGCCTGTCCGTGCTCTGGTTCAACCGCATCCTCTGAACGCCGAGGGCACGCGCCGGCACGGGGTGCAGCGGCCCGCGCGTCGGCGCGCCACGAAGAAGGCCTGAACGGCGAACCGTTCGGGCCACCGGCTGCGCCTGCAGTCCCGGCGCTGAGCGCCTCCCATTTCCCCTCCATCACACCGCGCCGTCGGCATGAGGCGCAGGCCTCTGCGCGCGCGTTGACGCCCCATCACCGGCCGTCGCATCGGGGAAAACACTTATCTCACGATCGAGACAAGTATCAAAAAAGATACTAGTATCAAAACATAGAAGAGATGTCGAACCTCGCCGAGACCTTGCGGCGATGTCCCGTGCAACGAAAGCCCTGCGGGGTGGAGACTCAAATGAGCAAGAAGGATGCGGTGGATGGCTACAGCTGGAAAGCCCTGGCAGGCTCGGCGGTGGGCTATGCGATGGATGGATTCGACCTGCTGATCCTGGGCTTCATGCTCAGCGCGATCTCGGCCGAGCTGCAACTGACGCCCAGCCAGGCCGGGTCGCTGGTGACCTGGACCCTGGTGGGCGCGGTCTTCGGCGGCATCGTCTTCGGGGCGCTGAGCGATCGGTACGGGCGCATCCGGGTGCTCACCTGGACCATCGTGCTGTTCGCCGTCTTCACCGGCCTGTGCGCATTCGCGCAGGGCTACTGGGACTTGCTGATCTACCGCACGATCGCGGGCATCGGCCTGGGCGGGGAGTTCGGCATCGGCATGGCGCTGGCGGCCGAGGCCTGGCCCGCCAAACACCGCGCGCGCGTGTCCTCGTACGTGGCGCTGGGCTGGCAATGTGGCGTGCTCGGCGCCGCCTTGCTGACGCCCTTGCTCCTGCCCGTCATCGGCTGGCGTGGCATGTTCCTGGTGGGGGTGCTGCCCGCCTTGGTGGCCTGGGTGATCCGCAACAAGCTGCATGAGCCCGAGGTGTTCGTGCGCAGTGCCGCCAAGACGGCGTCGAAGGGGCAGGCTTTCAGGTTGCTGGTGAAGGACAAGGCGACCGCGAAGATCAGCGCGGGCATCGTGGTGCTGTGCTCGGTGCAGAACTTCGGCTACTACGGCATCATGATCTGGATGCCCAGCTTTCTGGCCAGGCAGCTCGGGTTCAACCTCACCAAGTCGGCCCTGTGGACCTCGGTGACCATCCTCGGGATGATGGCCGGCATCTTCATCTTCGGCCAGCTGGCCGATCGCATCGGCCGCAAGCCCAGCTTCCTGCTGTTCCAGGCAGGCGCCGTGGTCATGGTGCTGTTCTATTCGCAACTGACCGATCCCATCCAGATGTTGTGGGCGGGTGCCGTGCTGGGCATGTTCGTGAACGGCATGCTGGGCGGCTACGGTGCGCTGATGTCGGAGGCCTACCCGACGGAGGCCCGTGCCACGGCGCAGAACGTGCTGTTCAACATCGGCCGCGGCGTGGGTGGGTTCGGGCCCGTGGTCGTGGGGGCACTGGTGAGCGCCTATTCGTTCCAGATCGCCATCGCCTTGCTGGCGGCCATCTACCTGCTGGACATGGTGGCCACGGTGTTCCTCATTCCCGAACTCAAGGGCAAGGAACTGGAATGACCGAAGCGCTCCAGCGTCTCCCGGCCGCACCGCGAGCCTGCGCCACCCTGACCGAGCGCGCCTGCTTCCAGCGCAATGCCGAGGCGGTGGCCTCGCACCGCTGCGAAGTGGTGGAGCACCGTTGGGTCAACGACCGCTACAAGTACCTCCGGCTCACCGCCGAGGTGGATCTCGCGGCCATCACCCGGCCCGGGCAGTTCTACCAGCTCAAGTGCCCGTCGACCGACGACATGAAGCCTTTCCTGCTGCGGCCGATGAGCGTCTATGGCGTCGGCCCCGCTCCCGGCACCGTCGAATTCCTCTACAACGTGACCGGCCTGGGTACGAAGGCCCTGGCGACCCTGGCCGTGGGTGGACAGATGGACATCGTCGGCCCCCTGGGCAACACCTTCGTGCTGGACGCCAGCGTCCGGCGCATCCTGGTGGTGGCGCGGGGTGTCGGCCTGGCCACCATGGCGCCCTTGCTGCAACTGGCGGCGCGCTCGGGCATCGCCATCACGGCGGTGATGTCGGCACGCGCACCCAAGGACCTGATGCGCGACGAATTCCTGCGCGGCGCGCAGGCCGATGTGCACGTGGTCCATGACAGCGATGGCAGCTCGTCGGTCGAGGCGGTCGAGGCCCTGGTGCGTCGGCTGATGGACGCGCAGCACCACGATGTGGTCTACACCTGTGGATCGCACCGCCTGCTCATGTTGCTGCAGCAGGTGCTGAAGGACTATCCGCAGACGCGCGGTGAAGTCGCCATGGAACAGCGAATGGCCTGTGGCATGGGGGTCTGCCTCTCCTGTGTGCGGCTGTTCGACCACGGCGGCGACAAGCGGTTCCTGCGCGTCTGCCGCGAAGGCCCGGTGTTCTCGATCGATCAGGTGGTGGGGGAGGTGGAGTTTGGCTGATCTCCATGTCAAAGTGGGCGACGTCGTGCTGCGCAACCCTGTCATGCCCGCCTCCGGCTGCTTCGCGATCGAGTACGCCGAAGCGCTGGACTTCAACCGCCTGGGCGCGCTGGTGATCAAGAGCGTCTCGCCGAAACCGCGCGCGGGCAACCCCACGCCGCGGGTGACCGAAACCCACGGCGGCATGATGAACTCGATTGGCATCCCGAGCAAAGGCCTGGAACACTACCGGCGCGAAGTGCTGCCGCCCTACACGCGGTTCGACACACCGGTCGTCGTGTCCATCTCGGCCGACACGGTGGACGAGTTCGCGCAGGCCATCGAGGAGATGTCGCTGCCGGAGGTCGCCGTGATCGAGGCGAACATCTCGTGCCCCAACCTGGAGGCCGACGGCATGGCTTTCGCGATGACGCCCGAAACCACCTACAAGGTGGTGAGCGCCATCCGGCGGCGAACCCCGCATCCGTTCTGGGTCAAGCTCACCCCCAACGCATCGCACATTGCCGCCGTGGCGAAAGCCGCCGAGGAGGCCGGGGCGGATGCCCTGGTGATGGGCAACACGGTGCTGGGCATGTCCATCGACGTCCGCACCCGAAAGCCTAAGCTGGGCAATGTCATGGGGGGCTTGTCCGGACCCGCCATCAAGCCGATTGCCTTGCGCATGGTGCACCAGTGCTACCGCAGCGTGCGCATCCCGGTCATCGGCTGCGGCGGCATCTCGACCGCCGAGGACGCGGTCGAGTTCATGCTGGCCGGTGCCAGTGCCGTCCAGGTCGGCACGGCATCGTTCATCGATCCCGGTGCGATGCAGAAGATCATCGACGGTCTTCACGCCTTCTGCGACGAGACCGGCGTGACCCACATCCGCGAGTTGACCGGCCAGGTCCGGCTGGATCGGCAGCTGTCCGACCGCTGGTTGCGCTTTGCCCAGCAATCGGGTTGATGCCCACCGCCGGCGACTTCCATGAACCTTGCTGAACTTCGGCCCCTGGCCGAAAAACTCTTTGCCGACATCCGTGAACTCTCGTTCGACGGGGTGGGCGTGACGCGGGAAAGCTACGGACCGGGCGAAACCGCCACGGCCAACTACCTGCGGGACTTCGCGCACTCGGAGGGGCTGGTGGCCACCTCGGACCGGGCCGCCAACGTGGTGTTCTCGCTGCCGGACGCACCGGTGGATCGGCCTTCGGTCTGGATCGGTTCGCACATCGACTCGGTGCCGCAAGGCGGCAACTTCGACGGTCTGGCCGGGGTCGTGGCGGGCCTGCTGTGCCAGGTGGCCCTGCGGCGCCAGGGCGTCAGTCCCGCGGTGCCCATCCAGACCATTGCCTTGCGGGGCGAGGAAAGCGCCTGGTTCGGCAAGGCCTATATGGGCTCCGGCGCCCTGTTCGGCCAACTGGGCGCCGAGGACCTGGTGCTGCGCCAGCGCAGCACCGGCGAGTGCCTGGCCGATTGCATGAAGCACAGCGGTGCCGACATCGAGGCGGTCCGCGCGCAGGAGGTGCTCATCGACAAGGCGGCGGTCAAGGCCTATATCGAACTCCACATCGAGCAGGGGCCGGTGATGGTGGCGCGCCAGCTGCCGCTGGCCGTGGTGTCGGGCATCCGTGGCAACGTCCGGCACAACCGCATCGAGTGCCTGGGCGATGCCCAGCACTCCGGCGTGGTGCCGCGCTGGCTCCGCCACGACGCCGTCTTCGCCGTCTCCGACCTCGTCATGCGGCTGGACGCCCATTGGCGGGCCCTGCTGGAACGCGGCACCGATCTGGTGGTGACGGTGGGCATTCTGCAGACGGACACGGCGGAACACGCCATTTCGCGCATTCCCGGGCAGGTGGGCTTCAGCCTGGAGGCGCGCAGCAAGAGCACGGACACGCTCGAAGCCTTCTACCAGCTGGTCCAGGCCGAGGTGAGTGCGATCACCCGCGAGCGAGGCGTGACCTTCCGCTTCGACCGCCGCCTGGTGAGCGAGCCCGCCACCATGGACGAGCGCCTGTGCGCCCTGTTGTCGCAGGCTTGCGCGGACCAGGGCGCGGCCTGCGAAGTCCTGCCCAGCGGCGCCGGGCACGACGCCGCGCTGTTCGCCAACGCGGGCATTCCCAGCGCGATGCTGTTCATCCGCAACCAGAATGGCTCGCACAACCCGCACGAGTCCATGGACCTCGACGATTTCATGCTGGGCGTGCAGGCGCTCTCCGTCGCGGCCAGCCGCATCGCCTGAAGAGGCCGACCATGACCGACCTGATCACGATCCGGCGCCCCGACGACTGGCACCTGCATCTTCGCGATGGCGACGTGCTGGCCACCGTGCTGCCCTACACCTCAGGGTGGTTCGGGCGGGCGATGGTCATGCCCAACCTCCAGCCGCCGGTGACCACGGTGGAGGCGGCCCGCGCCTACCGGGCGCGCATCCTGGCCGCGGTGCCCGCAGGCGATCGCTTCACGCCCCTGATGGCCGCCTACCTCTGCGACCACACGCCGCCCGACGAATTGCGCCGTGGCCACGAAGAGGGCGTGTTCAGCGCCGTCAAGCTGTACCCGTCGGGCGCCACCACGCATTCGGAATTTGGCGTGACGGACATGGCCAAGGTGGCCCGGGCGCTGGAGTGCATGCAGGCCATCGGCATGCCGCTGCTGCTGCACGGTGAGAGCACGGACCCGGCGGTGGACGTGTTCGATCGCGAGGCGGTGTTTCTCGAGCGCACGCTGCAGCCGCTGCTGCGCGACTTCCCCGCGCTGAAGGTGGTGCTGGAGCACATCACCACCGAAGAGGCGGCGCAAGTGGTGCGGTCCAATCACAGCGGGCGCCTGGGCGCGACCATCACGCCGCAGCATCTTCTGTTCAACCGCAACGCCATCTTCACCCAGGGCATCCGGCCGCACTTCTACTGCCTGCCGATCCTGAAGCGGGAGCGCCACCGGCTGGCCCTGATCCAGGTGGCGACCTCGGGCGACGCCCGTTTTTTCCTGGGCACCGACTCGGCGCCCCACGCGCGCGCGCTGAAGGAATCCGCCTGCGGCTGCGCTGGGATCTTCAACGCGCCCACCGCCCTGGCGGCCTACGCCACGGTCTTCGATCAGGCCGGCGCGCTGGATCGCCTGGAGGCCTTTGCGAGCCTCAACGGGCCCCGGTTCTACGGCCTCTCGCCCAACGAGGACACCCTCACCCTGCTGCGCGCGCCGCAAACGGTGCCCGACAACGTGGCGCTGCCCGGCGGCGCGGCGATCCACCCTTTCCTGGGCGGGAGCACCGTGCCCTGGCAGGTGCGCCCGGCGCCATGAACACGATCCCTTTCCCCATCGCTCACCCACGGCCCGGAGCCTGCCCATGAAATCGTCCGTTCGTCCCCATCGCACGCGGGTGCGCCGCAGGAGGGTGCGCAACCGGGGGAGGGCGCCCGTTCGACGCGGGTATGTCTTTTCCAGCGGGTGCCCTATATTCTCTTTTTTGATTCGACCGAGTGAAAAAGAGATGAGCACACCCGTCTTGCCACCAGCTTCCTCGATTGACTACGCGGACCTGGGCAACCGGCTCAAGGCCTACCGCATCGGCGCGTCGCTGCAGGCTGAGGATGTGGCCGAGCAGCTCGGCGTGTCGCGCGCGGTGGTGTACCGCATGGAGAAGGGCGAGATCGTCAAGATCGAGACCCTGGAGAGGCTGGCCCAGCTGCTGAACACGTCGCTGGCCTCCTTGCTGGGGGTGGAAGTCGAGTACTACTCGAACGCCCTGGGCCTGTTCGAACGCATGCGCCAGCTCGAGCAGACATCCGACCGCATCCTGGCCCACTTCGAACCCATTTCCTTGCTGCTGACCTCCGACGAGTACCTGACGCACCTGCGGGAAATGCTGCTCGAGGCCTCGCCAAAACCCCAGGGCAAAGCGCGCCAGGGCGAAGTGGAGGACATGCTGACCATCCTGGCCGAGCGTCGGCGGTTCTTCGAGCAGCGCCGCATGAGCATCGTGAGCCTGATCGGCATGCGCGAGCTGGAGCGCTTCGTGCTGACGGGGCTGGTCGGGCGGGTCGATCTCCCGCACGAGGTCCGGATGCAGCGCGTGCGGGCCGCGCGCAACGAAGTGGTGCGCATTGCCGATCTGATGGAGAGCGAGCCGCTGAATGTGCAGATCGGCCTGATCGACGACGCCATGCCCTCGTCGACCTTCCAGCTGTTTTCCGGGAACCAGCGCACCGTGCTGGCGGTGAGCCCCTTCAGGCTGGGCGAGTTGCCCAACGTGCGCAACGGCATTGCCACCGTGACCGCCTCACCCGAGGCCGTGCGCCTGTACGAGGACATGATCGGCCGCCTCTGGAAGAGCGCCTACAAGGGCCGCACGGGCGCGCAGCGCTTGCGGCGCCTGCTGGAGCGGGTGGATGCATTGACGGAGTTGCCATGATGCCCAACCCATCCTCCGCCCATGCGGTGGCCGAGCTGCTGATCGAGGCGGGCTGCGTCAGCTGCCGGACCGATGAGCCTTTCCGCTTGCCATCGGGCTGGGCCAGCCCGGTGTACATGGATTGCCGTCGACTGATTTCGTTTCCACGGACGCGGCAGGTGCTGCTTGAGCAGGCCCTGGCCCGGCTTCGCGCCGCCGGCGCCCTGGAGGGCCTGGCCGCCGTGGCGGGCGGGGAGTCCAGCGGCATCGCCTTCGCGGCCTGGATGGCGGATGCCTTGAACCTGCCCCTGCAATACGTTCGCAAGCGCGCCGTGGGCCAGGCCCAGGTGGAAGGCGTGGTGGCGCCCGGCTCGGCGGTGCTGCTCGTGGACGACCTGATGGCCGCGGGCCTGTCCAAGCTCACGTTCTGCCAGGCCCTGCGCGCGCGGGGTGCCGTGGTCCGCGACGTCTTCGTGGTGTTCGACTACGGCACCTTCGATGCCACGGCGATGCTGCACGCGCACCAGATGCGTGTGCATGCCCTGTGCACCTGGCAGGACGTGCTCGATGCCGCGCGCGGGCGCGATGGGTTCGACCCATCGGCCGTCGCGGAATGGGCCGCATTTCTTCGAAACCCGGGGGCGTGGTCCGAGGCCCATGGTGGCATCGCATCCTCCCCCGTGTCCCCTGTCCCCGCCTAAAGGAGAACCTCCGGCATGACTTTTCAACACATCGCGCAGACGTTTGCGCAGGGCCTGGCGGGAACCGACCAGTTCAAGGCGTTCTACAAAGGCGCGTTCGCCCTCATGAAGACGGATCCGGCCAACGCCGCGCTGTATTTCGTGGTGGGCGTCGCGGCCCATTCCTATGTGCAGAAGTTCGAGGACCAGGCGGTGGACCCCGCGCAGGCGGACCAGGCCAAGGCGACGCTCGACGCGTTCAATGCGCGCTTGCTGGCGTCGCTGTCCCAGTCGCCCGAGGAGCGCCTGGCCGCGGTGAGCGCCGTGGCGCTCGACTACGAGTGGAACGTCCAGGCGTTCTGAACGTCCCTGGGTGCCATGGCCGTCATCGGCGTCATGGGTTCGGGCTCCCGACCCTGGAACCGGCTCGCCAAACCACTGGGCGCGTGGATCGCCGAGGCCGGCCACCACCTGCTCACAGGCGGTGGCCAGGGCGTGATGGCGAGCGTGGGCAAGGCGTTTCACGAACACCCCGGCCGACGCGGTTGCGCCATCGGGGTGCTGCCTACCCTGGCCGACCCCGAGCGCGGTTTCCGGCCGCTGGAGGGCTACCCCAACGCGCATGTCGACATCCGGATCGTCACGCCGCTCCCGCGCCGTGCCGCATCCGATCCACCCGAGCTGCACACGCGCAACCACGTGAACGTGCTGAGCAGCGACGTCGTCGTGGCCTTGCCGGGTGCGCACGGCACCCACGATGAGGTGCGCCTGTGCCTGGCGTTCCACAAACCCGTCATCGGCTTCGGGCCGCAGGCGCAGTTTGCGGACATGCCGGGCGAGCTGTTGGTCGTGCAGCGCCTCGAGCGCGTCGTCGCGTTCATCGAAGACCAGCTGAAAGCCTGATCCCTTCGTCCCTCGGCGCGCGCGCGTTCAGGCGCCGTTGCCGTAGTCCAGCCTGGGGTACCAGTCGGTGCCGCGCCCGCCCGGCGTGAGGTCCAGGATGTTCCACAGCGGCGTGGGGTCGGGTGCGCCGCGAGGGTCCTGGCCCGGGTCGGCCGTGCCGCCGAGCTCGGAGCCCCAGAAGTGCCGCACCTGGCCGTCGCGCCGCACCCAGACATCGAGCGCGGGCCACTCCTCGCCATTCGGTGCCAGGCCCCGGTAGTCGCGCGCGAAGCGGTCGCCCACCGTCGCGTAGAACTTCAGGTTCTTCCAGCCCCGCTCGCGCGCGAAGGCCAGCTGCCGCTCCACCGGCGAACGGCCGATCACCGCCAGCGCCACGTGCTGCGAGAGGTCGCGCGCGGGAATGTCGAGCGAGCCGATGAACGCGGTGCACATCGGGCAGGGCCGCTCGCGTTGAGGCCCGTACATCCAGAAGTAGGTCACCAGCGTTTCGTGCGCGTCGAACAGCGCCTTCCAGCCCACCGTCTTGCCGTTCTCGTCGCGGAACTCATAGTCGGCCGCCACGCCGCCCGGCGGCAGCGCGCGCCGCTGCGCGGCCACGCGCTCGATGTGGCGCCGCAGTTCGATCTCTTCGGCCAGCAGCGCCGTGCGCGCCGTGCGGTATTCGCTGCTGTCGTTGGGGTAGGGCTGGCTGGCCGCCCGGGCCAGGGCGGTGGCGGGCTGGAGGGAGGCGGTCATCGGAGGTCCTTTCCGGGTGCTCGGGGCACCAGCCTAAGGCTTTCCCGAGCGCCTGTTGGTGCGGTACCTCACGCAGCGCCCGCCAGGCTCAGAGGTGCGCGAAGAACGCCGGCGCGGACGGCCGGTCGTGCAGGCCGTCGATGTAGGTGATCGGCACCTTCGACAGCTCTTCGTCCGTCACATCGTTCAGGCAGCCCAGGTTCACGCCGATCATCTGGCCCATCGGCGTGTCGTTGCCGATGCCGAAGCTGCGCACACCACAGTGCCTGCAGAAGAGGTGGTGGTTCTTCATCGTGTTGAAGCGGTAGAGCGTGAGGTCCGCCTCGCCGCTCAGCAGGCGGAAGTGCTCGGGCGTTGCCACCGCCGGCCAGAAGCGGTTGCGCCGGCAGATGGAGCAGTTGCAGCGGTAGCTGCTTTGCGCGAGGTCCAGGTCGGCCTCGAAGGTGACGGCGCCGCAATGGCAACTGCCGTGGTAGGTCTTGAGCATGGCGACTCCTCGGGCGTGGCGGGAGGGCGTGGTGTCGGCCAATATAGCCGGCCCTGCCCAGGCGGCACAATCGCGCGCATGAACCAACAGGTGATCGTGGCGGGCGGTGGCATTGGTGGACTGGCTTGCGCCCTGGCGCTGGCCCGCGCGGGCATGCGCTCGGTGGTGCTGGAACAGGCCGAGGCCTTTGGCGAGGTGGGGGCGGGCCTGCAGCTCGGGCCGAACGCGGTGCGCGTGCTGGCCGAGTGGGGCCTGATGGACGCCCTGCAGTCCTGCGCCGCGTTCCCGGAGGCGCTGCGCGTGCGCGACGCCCACCGCGCGAATCAGCTCGGCCACCTGCGCCTGGGCGCCCTGGCGCTGGCGCGCCACGGGCAGCACTACGCCACCCTGCACCGCGCCGACCTGCACGGCCTGCTGCTGGCCGCGGTGCAGCGCCGACCCGAAGTGCAGCTGCGGTTGGGCGCGCGGCTGGCGAGCTGGACGGAAGACGGCGAGGGTGTGCAGGTGGCGCTGGACGGCGGCGAGACGCTGTCGGGCGAGGCGCTGATCGGCTGCGATGGCCTGTGGAGCCGGGTGCGCGCCGGCCTGCTCGGCGGGCCGGCCGTGCGCGCCACCGGCCACCTGGCCTACCGGGGCATGGTGCGCTCGGTGGACCTGCCCACGCCCCTGCGCGCCAACCTCGTCACGGCCTGGCTGGCGCCGCGCCTGCACGTGGTGCACTACCCGGTGAAGCAGGGCGACTGGTTCAACCTCGTGGCGGTCGTGCACGGCAGCCTGCCGCCCGGCGACGACCCCCAGGCGTGGACGCACGAGGCCCACGCCAGCGACCTGCGGCGCGCCCTGGGCCCCGCCTGCGGCGAGCTGATGGCCATGGTCGCGGCCGTTCCCGACTGGACGCTGTGGCCGCTGAACGACCGGCCCGCCTTGCGCGGCCCGCACGAACAGGCGCGCGGCCGCGTGGCCCTGCTGGGCGACGCCGCCCACCCCATGCGGCCCTATTTCGCGCAGGGCGCGGCCATGGCCATCGAGGACGCCTGGACGCTCGGGCGCCTGGCGCAGGACCGCGAGGCCGGCAGCGACTGGGCGCTGCGGCTGTCGCGCTACGCCCAGACCCGCTGGCAGCGCAACGCGCGCGTGCAGAAGCTCTCGCAGCGCAACGGCGTGGTCTTCCACGCGCAGGGCCTGCTGCGCTGGGCGCGGGACTCCGCCATGGGCATGCTGGGCGAACGATTGCTGGACAATACGTGGCTCTACGACGGACCGCCCGAGCCGATGAGATGAGACATCCCCCTGCGCCGCTGCGCGGCTTCCCCCCTCCGTGGCGCGCCTTCGGCGCTTCGAGGGGGGACGGCACCTTGGGCCGGCGCAGCCGGACCCTCGGTGCCTCTGGTGGGCGTTGTTTCGCGCGCGGCGGTCGTGCCCCCGGGCGCAGTGAGAGTCCTTTTGAATCCATCCCGAAACCTGAGGCAGACATGAACTTCCAGAACACCCCCGTCACCCGCCGCCATGCCCTGGCCACCGCCGCCGCCGTGGCCGCTTCCACCGTGCTGCCCGCCGCGCATGCGCAAGCCGCCTGGCCCAGCCGGCCGCTGAAGATCATCGTGGGCTTCCCCGGCGGTTCCTCGCCCGACCTCACCGCGCGCCTCCTGGCCGAGCCGCTGCAGCAGGCCCTGGGCCAGCCGGTGGTGATCGAGAACCGGCCGGGTGCCGGCGGCAACATCGCCGCCGCAGCCGTGGCCCGCGCCACCGACGACCACACCATCGGCCTGATGATCAACGGCAACATGACGATCGCCAAGATCCTCAACCCCGACACCACCTACGACCCGATCACCGAGCTGGCCCCCGTCTCGCTGATCGCCGTCGCGCCCCTGGTGCTCAGCGTGCCCGCCAGCGTGGCCGAGAGCGGCGCGGCCTACATCGCCGCCGCGCGCGCCTCCGGCGACAAGTGGAACTACGGCACGCCCGGTGTGGGCACCGTGGCCCACCTGGGCATGGAGCTGCTCAAGAGCCGCGCCGGCATCGCACCGGTGCATGTGCCGTACCCGGGCAACCCGCAGGTCATCACCGCCATGCTGGGGGGCCAGGTGCAGATGTCGCTGCTGCCCCCGGGCCTGGCCATGCCGCAGGTGACGGCGGGCAAGCTCAAGGCCATCGGCGTCACGTCGGCCGGCCGCAGCAGCCTGGTGCCCGGCGTGCCCAGCCTGAGCGAGGCCGGCGTGCGCGACTTCCAGCTCGAGATCTGGAACGCCGTGGCCGCGCCCAACAGCCTGCCCAAGGCGCACGTGAACCGCCTGGCCACCTTGCTGACCGAGATCGTGCGCCGCGAAGACATCCGCCAGAAGATCTTCGGCCAGGGCTGGCAGGTGGCCGGCACCGGTCCGGAAGGACTGGCGCGCCGCATCAAGAGCGACACGGCCGCCATGGCCGAGGTCATCAAGCGCAACAACATCCGTCCGGGCTGATCGGCCGCCCCCGCCAGCCGGCGGGGTCCCGCGGGTGGTGGCGCGAACGCCCGCGAACTGCTAATGTGGCGCTCTCATGAGTGAACACGCTCCGCCCGCGCCCGCTGGTGTCCGGCTCCACGCGCTGGACAACCTGCGTGCCATCCTCATGTGGCTGGGCATCGTGCTGCATGTGTCGGCCGTCTACGCCACGCACCCGATGCCCAACGTCTGGCTGGACGAGCAGCGCACCGTGGTGGCCGATGCCCTCATCACCGTCATCCACGTGTTCCGCATGCCCGCCTTCTTCATCCTGTCGGGCTTTTTTGCGGCCTTGCTGGCGAAGTCGCGTGGCCCGGCGGGCCTGCTGCGGCACCGGCTCGCGCGCCTGGCCCTGCCGTTCGCGATCTTCTGGCCCATCCTGTGGCTGCTCACCAGCCTCGCGGTGCTGCTCTTCCTCAATCGGCTGGCCCTCAACCAATGGGGGTTCGACCTGGCCGTGGCCGCGAACGTGCCCGACAAAGGCATCAGCACCATGCACATGTGGTTCCTGTGGCTGCTGCTGTGGTTCTGCGTCATCGCCTCCGTGCTGATGCGGCTGCCCCGGCACTGGTTCACCCCCGTGGCTTCGATGCTCGCGTGGGTTGCGCGGCAGCCCTGGGGCTTCGCGCTGCTCGCGCTGCCGCTGCTGTTCGCCACCGCCGGCTACCCGCGCGGCTTCATCGTGAACTCGGGCTCCTTCCTGCCGCCCTGGAACGAGTGGGTGCACTACGGCGTGTACTTCGCCTTCGGGCTGGTGCTGTACGGCCAGCAGGCGGTGCTGTTCGCGCAGTTCCAGCGCCGCTGGCTCCTTTGCGCCCTGGTGGGCCTGGTGTTCTTCGTGCTCTCCGAAGGGGTGACGCGCCGCCATGGCCCCATGCTGCTGGGCGCCTACAGCTTTCACTGCGCGGCCTGGCTCTGGAGCTTCGCCTCGATCGGCCTGGCCCTGCGCTTCCTGCAGTCGCGCCACAAGGTGCTGGGGTATCTCGCGGACAGCGCTTACTGGGTCTACCTGGTGCACTTCCCGCTCACCATCCTTTTCGGCGCCTTGCTCTACCAGCTGCCGCTGCCGGCCCTGGTGAAGATCGCCATCAACATCTCGGCCACCACGCTGGTCTGCCTGGGCAGCTACCGCCTGTTCGTGCGCCACACCTGGATCGGTGCGTTGCTCAATGGCACGCGCCACCCGCAACCCTCACACGATCTGCCCATCACGGCCGACGGCAGGGTCTGAGCGGACGGCCCGTCTGAATCTTCTTCCGCCGTGTCGCACTGAAGGACACCAGGCATCTGCCTGGGGATTCACTTTTCGTATGACACCCACTTCCATTTCCCGACTCGGCATTGCATGTCAACAGCGCTTTTCCCTTCTGCACCCTTCCAGGCAAGCCATCGTCGCCGAGCTGCTGCGCGCGTGGACAGATGACGCGACGGGGGCGATCGCGCAAGCCGAGACCACCCTTTCCAGGCACCATCCCGCGCTGTTCGCGGAGTACCGCTCCTTCATGGATGCCAACCGGCTGGCACCCATGCGGTCCAAGGCTGAGATGTGGTGCCGGCAGGAGCTCGACGAACCGATGGTCTTGTCGACCCCTGTTCTGCCCTCTGAGCCCAAGCATGTGCCCGAGCCGACCTGCCTGTTGTTGAACAAGCGGCACCGACCCTCCGTCCACGACGGTGGTTTCAAACAGCCGAAGCCGGTGCGCCGCACGGACTTGACCATGGTGCGTGTTCAGCGGCCCATCCTCCAGCCTCCGAGTGACCTGCAGGACGTCATGCAGCTCCACGCCCTGCTGGCTGTGCAAATGAAGCAGATTCAGGTCAAGGCCTTGTCCATGGCGCTGGCGAAATGCCGGGCATTCATGGACAGGTTCCGGTAGGGCTGGCGTTTCACGTGGCCCGTGTCAGCGGTGCTGGCAGGATTCGCACTTGCTGTGGCCGCTTGAAGCGCGCCAGTCGCTGCGCCACGAAGCCGATCAGATCGGCTTCGGTGGCTATCGCGCCGGGCTTGAGGGCGCAGGCCGCGTGCACCGCCTCGCCCCATTTCTCATCCGCCTGGCCGAACACGAAGGCCTCGGCCACGGCCGGGTGTTCGAGCAGCACCTGTTCCACCTCGGCCGGGTAGACGTTTTCGCCCCCGCTCTTGATGAGCTGCTTGTGTGCCGTGCGGCCGGTGAACCACAGCCAGCCGTCCGCGTCGAGCCGCCCCAGGTCGCCGGTGCGGTGCCAGGGGTCGGCCGGTTTGAAAGGGCGCCGCGTTTCCACGTCCCAGTAGCCCAGGAACACGGTCGGACCGCGCACCGCGATCTCGCCCTCCGCCCCGTCGGCCACCGGCTGCCCGGTCGCGTCCTGGATGCGGATCTGTGAAGGCGGCACGGCGCGGCCGGCGGAGCCCGGGCGCTCGCTCTGTAGCCCCAGGCACACCATGCTCGACACCTCGGCCTGCCCGTAGGCGGACCAGAAACCGACCCCAGGGCACAGCGCGGTCAACCGCGCCTGCGTGGCCGGTGGCTCCAGACCCATGCAGATGCGCAGGCTGGCCAGAGAGGCGCCGCTGGTCTGTGCGGCATCGAGCATGGCGCCGAGCATGGGCGCGAAGGTGGCGCTCACCGTGACCTGGTGCTGTTCCACCGCCGCCACGGCGGCGGCGGGGTCGAAGCGCGGCAGCAGCACGCAGGTGCCGCCTGCGGCCAGCAGCGCGAGCGAGAGGCCGATGCCGGCCGCGTGGAACAGCGGCAGCACGCCGAGCCAGCGGTCGTTCACGCCGAGCGACCACACGGCACCGATCTGCCGGGCCGAGGCGGTGAGCTGCGACTGCGCCAGCACCGCGCCGCGCGCGTGGCCTTCCACGGCGGCGGTGAACAGCATGAGCACGCCGAGTTCCGGGGCGTCCTGCCGCGCCACCGGCGGCGCGGTGCCGGGACCGGCATAGGCGGGCGAGGGCCCGTTCGCCGCGCCGAGCCGCACGGTCGGCACCCCGGGCATGCCCTCGGGCCAGGCCGCCTGCCACAAGGGCGCGCAGGCGGCGTCCACCACGGCCATCGCCGGCGTGGCGTCGCGCGACTGCTGGGCCATTTCGGCCGGCGAGAGCCGCAGGTTCAGCGGCACCAGCATCGCGCCCAGCCAGGCCACCGCGCCCAGCATCACCAGCACCTCGGCGCGGTTGCCGGCGACCAGCACCACGCGGTCGCCCTGGCCGACTCCCAGGGCCGACAGGGCGGCGGCCTGCCGCTGCACGGCCACGTAGAGCAGGGAGTGGGACTGCGGCGCGCCGTCGTCGATCACGGCGGGGCGGTCGGCGTGGGCGACGGCGTTGTGCGCGAGCAGGTCGATCAGCGTGGGCAGGGTGGAGGTCATAGGGTCATCCTGGGAAACGGGAGGGGCCGGCGGGTGCGAAGCCCAGGCTGCGCTGGCGCGCGGCATCGTATTGGCCGGCGAGTTCGTCCACCAGCGCGGCGACGGGCAACACGCCGTGCACGCCGGCCGCCGAATGGCCGGCGCTGAAGAGTTCGGTCCAGCGCCGGGGGCGTTGCTGGGTTTCGCGGGTGCCGTACAGCTCGGCGGCGTCGGCTTCCAACGCGCTGGCATCGAGCGCATCGGGGTCGAGGCCCGCATCGACGAGGGAGGCGCGCAGCCAGTTCACCGGCAGCCCGGTGAACGCGCTGGACGGCACGATGTCGTCCCAGCCCGCGTCCACCAGCATGCGCCGGTGGGCCTCGCTGGCCAGGCTCTCGGGCGTGGCGATGAAGCGCGTGCCCATGTAGCCGAGGTCGGCGCCCAGGGCCTGCGCGGCCCACAGCGCATGGCCGTCGCTCAGGCCGCCGGCGACAACCAGCGGGCCGTCGAACAGCGCGCGCAGCGAGCGCACGCCCGCGAAGGGGCTCACCCAGCCGGTCTGCCCGCCCGCGCCCGCGCACAGCAGCACCAGGCCGTCCACGCCGGCGGCCAGCGCCTTCTCGGCATGCGCCAGCGTGGCCACGTCGGCGAACACGCGGCAGCCCGCACCGTGCAGCGGACCCACCAGCGCGGCCGGCGAGCCCACGCTGGTGATCACGAGCTCCACCTTCTCGCGCAGCACGCAGGCCAGGTCGTCGGCGAGCGTGGCGCTGCGCACGATGAGGTTGACGGCGAAGGGCGCGGCCTTCGCGGTGTCGCCGATGGCCTCGCGGATGCTCGCGATCCACGCCGCCAGTTCGCCGTGCCGGCGGCAGTTGGCGGCCGGGAAGGCGCCAATCACCCCCGCGCGGCAGGCGGCCGCCACCAGCGCCGGCCCGGACACGTGCAGCATGGGTGCCGCGATCAGCGGCAGCCTCAGGCGCGTGCGCCACTCGGCGGGCAAGGCCATGGCGACTCAACGGCCGGTGAACGTGGGCGTGCGCTTGGCCACGAAGGCCGAGGTGCCTTCGCGTGCGTCGGCGGTGCGGGCGCAGGCCTTGAGCAGCTGCTGCTCCAGCGAAAGGTAGGCCTGCAGCGAAAGGGCCGGCCCTTCGAGCGAGAGCCGCTTCATGGCCGAGAGCGAGGCCGGCGCCGAGGCGCACAGCCGCTGCACCAGGGCCTGCGCCGCGGCGTCCAGCCCGGCGGCGGGAAACACCTGGTCCACCGCGCCGGCGGCCAGGCATTGCGCGGCGTCGACGGCGTCGCTGAGCATCAGCCACTGCTGCGCGCGCACCGGGCCCACGCGGCGCGCCAGGAAGTAGGAGGCGCCCACGTCGGGCGAGAGGCCGATGGCCGCGTACCCGGTGCGCAGCTTCATGGTGTCGCTGGCGAGCACGAAGTCGCCGCACAGCGCCAGGCCCACACCCGCGCCACCCACCGGGCCACCCACCACCGTCACGATGGGGCAGGTGGCCTGCGCGAGCTGGAGGTAACCCGGCAGCAGCTCGTCGAGGATTTCATCCACCAGTTCATCGAGCCGGTCGCCGGCCTTCACGAATTCGCGGATGTCGCCGCCCGCGCAGAAGATCGGCCCGCGCGCCTCGATCACCACCACGCGCGGCTGGCCCGCCAGCACCTCGGTGATGGCCTTCACCAGCGCAGGCGCGTTCGATGGGCCCAGCGCGTTGTTGTGTTCCGGCCGGTTGAGCACGATGCGCCCCACGCCCTGGCCGTCCACGTTCCATTCGATGCCGTTCATGTTGTTCATGATTTTTCTCGGTTGCCTGAAGTGCCCCAGCCAAGGATGCCGCCGATCTGGCTTTGCCAGTCGGCAGGCATCGCCCCGGGGGGTGACGCCGAAGGCGGCGCGGGGGTGGGCGTCAGCCCAGCCATCTCTTTCGCCGGCGATAGTGTTTGACTTCGCGGTAGTTGCGCCGCTCGCCGCTGGCCTGATGGCCCAGGTAGAACTCCTGGATGTCCTCGTTGGCGCGCAGCTCGGCGGCCGTGCCTTCGAGCACCACGCGGCCGTTCTCCAGGATGTAGCCATGGTCGGCCAGTTCCAGCGCGGCCTGCGCGTGCTGCTCCACGATCAGCAGCGACACGCCTTCGGCGCGCAGCTTGCCGAGCAGGTCGAAGATCTCCTTCACCATCAGCGGCGCCAGGCCCAGCGAAGGCTCGTCGATCATCAGCAGGCGGGGCCGGGCCATCATGGCGCGGCCGATCAGCAGCAGCTGCTGCTCGCCGCCCGAGAGGTAGCCGGCGGTGCGCGTGCGCAGCTCGGCCAGGCGCGGGATCAGGCCGTAGACCCGCTCCAGCCCTTGCTTCACATCGGCCATGCGCGTGAGCCGGTGCCCGCCCACCACCAAGTTCTGCTCGGTGCTCATGTGGCGCAGCACCTTGCGGCCTTCGACCACGTGCACCACGCCATCGGCCACCATCCGCTCGGCGGACGCGCCGGTGATGTCCTGGCCCAGCATGCGCACGTGGCCCGAGGCGACGCGGCCTTCCTCCACGTCCAGCATGCCCGAGATGGTCTTGAGGGTGGTGCTCTTGCCGGCCCCGTTGGGGCCGAGCAGCACGGTGCAGCTCCCGGCGGCCACCTCCAGCGTGATGCCTTTGAGCGAAAGGATCACGTCGGCGTAGAGCACCTCGACGTTGTTCAGAGCGATCAGCGGTTCCGACACGGCACTGCTCTCACTCACCACTTCGCCAGCTTGGGCACCGGCACGCCCTTGGCCACCGTGGTCAGCTTGCCGCCCACCACCTGGCCGATGTTGACGCGCGGGTCCTTGATCGGGAACGGTGCCTCGACCGAGAAGTCGATGTCGCCACCGCCGGTGAAGCCGTAGAAGTCCTTGGCGGGGAAGTGGGTCTCGATCAGCGTGTTGTAGAGCATCTCGCCGGTGAGCTTGTCACCGCCGTTCTTCTTCGCCGCCGCCTCCACCGCGCGCACCAGCACCAGGGTCTGGTTGATGCCGATGGTGGTGATCGAGTGCCAGGGCGCCTTCACGCCGTACTTGGCCACCAGCATGTCGTAGAACTTCTTGGCCTCGGTGTCTTCGTCGGTGGCGATCACGCCGGCGTGCACCTCGTAGTCGCCGTCCATGGCCGACAGGCTGCCCAGCAGCTTCTGCAGCATGGCGGGCGAGTTCTGCAGGCTGTAGACGATGGGCACGTTCTTGCCCAGGGTCTGCATGGCGCGCTTCACCGCCACCGCCTGCTGGATGTTGGACGGCACCAGCACCACCTCGGCGCCCGCGTTGAGCACGCGGCGCAGCTGCAGGGTCACGTCGGCCGGCTGGGGCTCCACGTAGACCATCTCGACCAGGCTCACCACGTTGGGGTTGGCCTTGGCGTAGGCGATGACGCCCTTGCCCATGTCGGCGAAGGTGGGCGAGGCCTCGGTGGTGAACATCGCCACCTTGGTCGGGCGGCCCGGCGTCTTGGTCTTCTGGAACCAGTCGATGAAGCCGGTGACCTCGTGCACGAAGGTCGGCCGCGTGGCCAGCACCCACTGGTTGGGGCGCCAGCCGAAGCCGTTGGCGGCCGAGCCCAGGATCATGGGCACCTTGTCGGTGGGCAGGCGCTGCTGCAGGGCCGAGGTGTCGGGGCCACCGAGCGAGAGACCGATCACCGGCTTGGTGGCCAGCACGCCGGGCCACAGGCTGGCGGTCTGTGCGGTGTCGTAGCGCGTGTCGTAGGTCTTGAGCTCGAGCTTCACGCCCAGCTTGCTGCCCACTTCCGCGTTCCACCAGTTCACCACGCCCTCGCGGCCCGGGCCCACCATGGGCATGATGGCCGCGAAGGGGCCCGAGTAGTCGGACAGGGCCGGGATCTGGTACACGGTCTGCGCGCCGGCGGGCGTGACGGCCGAGGCGGCGATCCCCGCCAGCAAGGCGGCCTGGGCGGCCCAGTGTTTCAGTGCTTTCATCGTGTTGTCTCCTGGTTGGAATGAAGAGAAAAGAGGCTCACCACTTGCCCAGTTTGGGCACCGGCACACCCTTGGCCACGGTGGTCAACTTGCCCCCCACCACCTGGCCGATGTTGATGCGCGGGTCCCTGGTGGGGAAAGGTGCTTCGACCGAGAAGTCGAGGTCGCCGCCGGTGAGGCCGAAGAAGTCCTTGGCGGGGAAGGTGGTCTCGATCAGCGCGCTGTAGATCAGCTCGCCGCTGAGCTTGTCGGGGCCGTGTTTCTTCGCGGCCACCTCGATGGCCCGCACCGCCAGCAGCGTCTGCGTCATGCCGAGCGAGGTGATGGCGTGCCAGGGCACCTTCATGCCATGCCTGGCCACCAGCAGGTCGTAGAAGCGCTTGGCCTCGGTGTCTTCCTCGGTGGTGATCACGCCACCGTGCATCTCGTAGTCGCCTTCCATCGCGGCCATGCCGCCCACCAGCTTCTGCAGCATGCCGGGCGAGTTCTGCAGGCCGTGCACGATGGGCACGTTCTTGCCGAGGGCCTGCATGGCGCGCTTCACGGCCACCGCCTGCTGGATGTTGGTCGGCACCAGGATCACCTCGGCGCCCGCGTTGAGCACGCGGCGCAGCTGCAGCGTCACGTCGGTGGGCTGCACGTCCACGAAGACCATCTCCACCAGGTTCACCACGTTGGGGCTGGCCTTGGCGTAGGCCGACACGCCCTTGGCCATGTCGGCGAAGCTGGGCGAGGCCTCGGTGGTGAACATCGCCACCTTCACCGGGCGGCCCGGGGTCCGGGTCTTCTGGTACCACTCGATGAAGCCGGTGATCTCGTGCACGAAGGTGGGCCGGGGCGTGAGCACCCACTGGTTGGGTCGCCAGCCCGAGCCGTTGGCCGCCGAGCCCGAGATCATCACCACCTTGTCGGTGGGCAGGCGCTGCTGCAGCGCGGCCGTGTCGGGCCCGCCGGCCGAGAGGCCCACCAGCGGCCTGGTGGCCAGCACGCCGGGCCACAGGCTGGCGGTCTGCGCGGCGTCGTAGCGCGTGTCGTAGCTCTTCACCTCGATCTTCACGCCCATCTTCGCGCCCACCTCGGCGTTCCACCAGGTCGCCACCGCCTCGCGGCCGCCGGCCATCATCGGCATGATGGACGAGAACGGCCCCGAGAAATCGGACATCGCGGGCACCTGGTACACGGTCTGCGCCGTGGCCGGCAGGGCCGCCGACAGACACAGCCCGGCCGCGGTGGCGGTTCGGGTCACCCAACGCTTCAGTGTTTGCATGTTGTCTCCTGTTGTCGTGATGGTCAGTACGGGAACGGCCAGAGCCGGTACGCCTGCTTGGTGATCTGCACGCGGTGCATCACGCCCTTGGGCTCGAAGAGCAGGAACAGAATGATCACGGTGCCCAGCAGCACGTTCATGGCGGCGAAGACGAAGTCCTGCCCCACGGCGGGCACCCACTGGATGACGCTCGGGCCCAGGCTGGTCACGCCCTCGCGCGCCAGCTGGATCAGCACGGTGCCGATCAGCGCCCCCACGATGGAGCCCAGGCCGCCGACGATCATCATGGCGATCATCCAGATCGCGTTGAACAGCGTGAACTGCTCCACCGACACGTGGCGCAGCGCCACCACCCACAGGCCGCCGGCCACGCCGGCATAGAACGCACTCACCAGGAAGGCGCGCGCCTTGGTGGCGGCCACGGGAATGCCCATCATCCCGGCGGCCACGTCGTCGTCGCGCACCGCCTCGAAGCTGCGGCCGTGGCGCGAGCGCACGATGCCGAAGGCCCCGATGGTCATGACCACCAGCACGATGAACGAGAAGCCGTAGATCGCGCGGTCGTTGTTCAGCGAGATGCCCAGGGCCGTGGCCGACTCCACGTGCAGGCCACCCGCACCGCCCAGCCAGGCCTGCGGCAGGTTGAGCACCAGAAAGTGGAACAGCGCCTGCGCCGCGATGGTGGTGAGCGCGAGGTAGAAGCCCTTGATGCGCGCCGCCGTCAGGCCGAACATCACGCCGAAGAGGGCCGCGCCCGCGCCGCCGATGAGCAGGGCCGCCAGCGCGTCCCACCCGGCCGACATGGCCAGCGCCGCGCCGTAGGCGCCCACGCCCATGAAGGCCGACTGCCCCAGGTTGATCTGCCCCGCGTAGCCGGTGCAGATCTGCAGGCCGATCACAGCCACGGCGGTGATGAAGGTGGTGTAGCCGATGCTGACCCAGCGGTCCGAGGCCCACCAGGGCAGCGTTGCCAGCACCAGCAGCAGGGCAACCAGGCAGACCCACTGCGCGCGCGTGCGGATCAGGGAGCGGTCGCCCGCGTGGCTGGTGAAGAAAATGCCGGACGGGTCCATCACACACGCTCCACATGGCGCCAGCCGAACAGGCCGGTGGGACGCACCAGCAGGATCAGCAGCATGAAAACAAAGGGCACGATGGACGAGGCCGAGCCGCCGATCGCAGGGTCTACATAGGCCGCCACCAGGGCCTGCACGATGCCGACGATGGCACCCGCCAGGATCAGCCCACCGATGGACTCCAGCCCGGCCAGCAGCGCCACCGGCAGCGCGGCCAGGGCCACGTCGGCCGTGCCCACCGTGAGCGAGCGGCCGCTGAGCAGCACGATGGCACCGGCCGTGGCGATCACCGAGCCCATCATCCAGGCCAGGGTGACCGCGCGCTTGACCGAGATGCCGAGCGAGATCGCCGTGGTGGGTTCTTCGGCCACCGCCGTCAGCGTGAGGCCGGCGCGGGTGCGGTTGAAGAACCACGACATGCCCACCGTCACCACCAGCGTGAGAATGGCGCCGATCACCAGCGACGACGGGAAGATCATGTCGCCGACGATGAAGGGCGTGGGCGGCAGCAGCACGGGGAACTGGCGGTCCGCCGCGCCCCACACCACCAGCACGATGCCGCGGATCAGGATCACCAGGCCGATGGTCACCATCACCATGGAGAACACCGACTCGCCGACCAGCCGCTCGAAGAACAGCCGCTCGATCAGCCAGCCGTAGACCAGCGCGCAGACGAAGGCCAGTGGAATGGCCAGCCAGGGCGGGAGGTCGGCGCCCAGCGTGAGCGTCCACACCGCGTAGGCGCCGAGCATCATCAGCTCGCCCTGCGCGAAGTTGAACACCTTGCTGGCGCGGTAGATCACCATGAAGCCCAGCGCCAGCAGGGCATAGATCTGGCCTTGCAGGAAACCGTTGAAGAGGTAGTTGAAGAAATCGGTCATGGGTCAGGTCTCCTGGGCGATCGAAGCCGGCACGTGGCCGGTGGTCACGTCCGCGCGCAGCACGCCGGCGCGGCCGTCCTGGTAGCGCACCGGGATCTCGATCCCTGTGGCGGGCCGGTTGTCGTACATCGCCTCGATCAACGCGCCATAGCGCTGCTCGATGAAGTCGCGCTTGAGCTTGCGGGTGCGCGTCAACTCACCCTCGTCGGCGTCCAGCTCCTTGGGCAGGTTCACGAAGTGCTTCAGGCGCGCCGCCTCGGGCAGCGTGCGGTTCACGACCGCGATCTCCTTGGCGACCTGGGCCAGCACCTCGGGGCGCTGTGACAGGTCGGTGAAGGTGGTGAAGGACACGCCGTTGCGCTCGGCCCAGCGGCCGAACACCTCGCCGTCGATGTTCACCAGCGCGGTCACGTGCGAACGCGTCGGGTCGCCCACCACCATCACCTCGCGGATGTAGGGCGAGAAGCGCAGCCGCACCTCGATGAACTGCTTGGAGAACAGGTGGCCACCCTGCAGCCGGTTCATGTGCTCCACGCGGTCGTAGTAGATGAGCTCGTTGCCGCTGGGGCCCTGGCCCACCGCGTCGCCGGTCTGGAACCAGCCCTCGTTCATCTTCTCGGCGCTCTTCTCGGGCTTGCCCCAGTAGCCCGAGAAGCCCGCGCCGCCGCGCACTTCGAGCCCGCCGCCGTCGGTCACGCGCCACTCCATCGGCACGCCCCAGGCGCTGGCCATGGCCACGGTCTCGCCGATGGTCTCGGCGTTGACGCGCTCGCCCTGGTGCACCGTGATCAGCCCGAACTCGCTGCAGCCGTAGACGTTGCGCAGCATCACGCCCATGGCCGCGAACAGCCGGAAGATGTCGGGCGCCACCGCCGCGCCGCCGGTGAAGGCGATGCGCGCGCGTTTCAGGCCCAGCTGCTCGCGCAGCGGGCGCAGCACCAGCGCGTCGGCCAGCGGCAGCTGGGCGCGCACCCACCAGGAGCGCGCGCGGGTGTCCATCTGGTCCGCGCGCGCCAGCTTGCCGATGCGCAGGCCCCAGTCCACCACCTTCTGGCGCCAGGGCGCGGCGTCGAGCATGCGGGCATGCACGCGCGCGGCCAGGCTTTCCCACTGGCGCGGGCCGAAGAACACCATCTCGCAGGCCAGCTCGCGGATCGCTTCCTGGATCTGGTCCGGCCGCTCGGCGAAGTTCACGCGCAACGGGCGCATCAGTCCCATGGTCACGCCCACCCACTGTTCGGTGGCCCAGGAGAGCGGGATGTACGACAGGTACTCGCCGCCCTCGGGCACCTGCATGGTCTGGCCGATCAGCTCGGCGTTGTGCATCAGCGAGGCGTGCGTGGTGATCACGCCCTTGGGCGCGCCGGTGGTGCCCGAGGTGTAGGACAGCACGGCGATGTCGCTCGCCTGGCCCTGCATCACCGACTGCTCGAACCAGGCCGCGTCATCGGCCAGCGCGCGCAACGCGTCCCAGCCCAGCAGGCCTTCGTGCCGGTACGACCACAGGCCGCCCGACTCCCACCACACCACGGTGTGCAGGCCGCCGTGGCGCGCCATCACGGGCAGCACCTTGTCCACCTGCTCCTGGTCTTCGGCGAACACGCAGACCGCCTGCGCGTCTGCCACCACGTAGTCCACTTCCGATTCGGCGGCGTCGGGGTAGAGCGCCACCACCTTGGCGCCGACCGCCATCGCGGCCCATTCGGCCCAGTACAGCTCGGGCCGGTTCTCGCTCAGCAGCACCACGGTCTGGCCGCGCTGCACGCCGCGTGAGCGCAGGCCCAGGGCCAGGGCGCGCACTTCGTCGCGCACGTCGGTCCAGGTGAATTCGTGCCACACGCCGTCGCGCTTGTGGCGTTGCGCCACCTCACCGCCGCGCGTGGCGGCGTTGTGCAGCAGCCATTGCGGCAGGGTCTGCGGGGTCTTGTTGGGTGTCGCGCTCATGCGATCCGGCGCCGGGCCGCCCCAAGCCGGATCAGCCCCCTTGGGGGGCAGCGACTCGCGCAGCGATGGAGCGTGGGGGCTCATGCGTGTACTCCCAGGTAGGCCGAGATGACCTTCTCGTCTTTTTGCACCGCGGCGGGCGAGGCGTCGGCGATCTTGCGACCGAAGTTCAGCACGATCACGCGGTCGGCGATGTCCATCACCACGCCCATGTCGTGCTCCACCAGCACCACCGGGATCTGCCGCGATTCGCGGATGTCCAGGATGAAGCGCGCCAGGTCTTCCTTCTCCTCGGTGTTCATGCCGGCCATGGGCTCGTCCAGCAGCAGCATGCGCGGCTCCATGGCCAGCGCGCGGCCCAGGTCCACGCGCTTGCGCATGCCGTAGCCCAGCGTACCCACCGTGTGGTGGCGCAGGTGCTCGAGTTCGAGAAAGCCCAGGATCTCCTCGGCCACGGCGCGGTGCGCCACCTCTTCGCGGTGCGCGAACGGGTAGTAGAAGAAGGCCGTGGTCAGCGTGCTCTTCATGTGCATGTAGCGGCCGACCAGGATGTTGTCGAGCACGCTCATGTGCGGCAGCAGGTGTGTGCCCTGGAAGGTGCGCGCCAGGCCGGCCTGGGCCACGCGGTGCACCGGCCAGCGGCCGATGTCCTGGCCTTCGAAACGCACCGTGCCGGTGCTCGGGCGGTAGAAGCCCGAGAGCACGTTGAGCAGCGAGCTCTTGCCCGCGCCGTTGGGGCCGATGAGGGCCACCAGCTCCTGGTGGCCGATGTCCACCGAAATCTCGGACAGGGCCGTGACGCCGCCGAACTTCAGCGTGAGGTCGCGCGCCTCCAGCATGGCGGCGTTGGAACGCCGGGCTTCATTCATGGGTGTGGGCCTTTGGCAGGGGGGTGAAGCGGGGCGCGGCACCGGTGCGGCGTTCGCCCGACGGCGTCTGCGCATACAGGCCGCGCACCACGTTGTGCGGGTGGCTGGCGGCTTCGTCCAGCGTGAGCACCGGGGCGAAGCAGGCGTCCGTGCCTTCGAGCAGATCGCACCAGTGCTGGCGCGGCTGGGTGAGGAAGAGAGCGCGCACGCGTTCTTTCAGGGCCGGCCAGGCGTCGGTGTCGAACTGGGCGGCCGGGTCCACGTCGGTGAGCCCGAGCTTCTGCACCAGCAGCGCGTAGAACGGCGGCTCGATCGCGCCCAGCGTGACGAAGCCGCCGTCCGCGCAGCGGTACACGTCGTAGAACGGCGAGTCGTGGAACACACTGGGTCGGTCGTTGCCTTGGCCACCCAGGCCGCCGGTGCTGGCGATCCATTGCGCCAAGCCGCCCAGCATGGCGACCACGTCCACGATGGCGGCATCCACCACGCAGCCCTGGCCGCTCTGGCGCGCCTGCAGCACGCCGCTGACAATGCCCAGCGCCAGGCCGAGTGCGCCACCGGCATCGCCCAGCACCGTGGGCGGCGAGACCGGCACCTGGCCGTGCACGGCCGAGAGCGAGAGCATGCCGCTGAGCGCGACGTAGTTGATGTCGTGTCCGGCGGCCTGCGCCAGCGGGCCCTGCTGGCCCCAGCCCGTCATGCGGCCGTAGACCAGCTGCGGGTTCACCGCCGCACAGGCGGCAGGGCCCAGGCCCAGGCGCTCCATCACGCCCGGGCGGTTGCCTTCGATCAGCGCGTCCGCGCTGGCCACCAGG
This sequence comes from Hydrogenophaga sp. FG152, assembly GCF_057809615.1. NCBI lineage: Bacteria > Pseudomonadati > Pseudomonadota > Betaproteobacteria > Burkholderiales > Comamonadaceae > Hydrogenophaga > Hydrogenophaga sp. FG152. Next base: position 91,954 of record NZ_JBMDKH010000009.1, read on the forward strand.
GCCAGGGCCCGGGCCACGTCGTCGGGCTGCTTGAGGTTGAGTTCGACGACGGTCTTGCCTTCGCGCAACGGTGGCTGCCCGCCGCCCGAGAGCTTGTCGACCACCGCCGAGGTGCCCGGCCGCGCGATCACGGTGACGCGCGCGCCCAGGTCCGCCAGCACACGGCCGCACAGCGGGCCGGGGCCGATGCCCTCGAACTCGATCACATGGAGGTGGTTCAGCGGTTGCATCAACCCACCACCTTGCGCGCGATCAGGTCTTTCATGATCTCGTTGGCGCCGCCGTAGATGCGCTGCACGCGAGAGTCGGCGTAGAGCCGCGCGATCGGGTACTCGGCCATGTAGCCGTAGCCGCCGAAGAGCTGCAGGCACTCGTCCGTCACCTTGCACTGCTGCTCGGAGCACCACCACTTCGCCATGTAGGCGGCCTCGTTGTCCAGCGTGCCGTCGAGCTGGCGCTGGATGCAGTCGTTCACGAAGCTGCGCACCACGTGCGCGAGCGTGGCGCACTCGGCCAGCTTGAAGCGCGTGTTCTGGAAGTCCGCCAGTGCCTGTCCGAAGGCCTTGCGCTCCTTGGTGTATTCCACCGTGAGTTCCACCGCGCGCTCGATCACCGCCGCAGCGGGCACCGCGAGCAGCAGGCGCTCGTAGGTGAGTTGGCTCATCAGCTGCACGAAACCCTGGCCGTCCACGCCACCCAGCAGCTGCGAAGCCGGCACGCGCACGCCTTCGAATGAGAGTTCGGCCGTGTCCGAGGCGTGCTGACCCAGCTTCTCCAGCCGCCGGCCCACGCGAAAGCCCGGCAGGTTCTCGGTCTCCATCACCAGCAGCGACACACCCTTGGCACCAGCGTCGCCCGTGCGCACCACCACCACCAGCAGGTTGGCCGTGAAGCCGTTGGTGATGAAGGTCTTCGCGCCGTCCACCACGTAGTGGTCGCCGTCAAGCCGGGCCCGGGTGCGGATCGCCTTGAGGTCCGAGCCCGCGCCCGGCTCGGTCATGGCAATGCCGGCCAGCAGCTCGCCGCTGGCCAGCCGGGGCAGCCAGCGCTGCTTCTGGGCTTCGGTGCCGTAGTCCAGGATGTAGTGCGAAGCGATGGAGTGCACCGCGGTGTTGGCCGGCACCTCGGCCCTGGCCAGTTCGTCCTGCACCACCAGCTGGTAGGCGATGGTCGCACCCGGGCCGCCATAGGCCTCGGGCAGTTCGGGCAGCAGGCAACCCAGCTCGCCAAAGGCGCGCCAGGTCTCGCGGGGGATGAAGCCCTGGCGGCGCCAGGCGTCGAGGTTCGGCGACAGCCGGTCCGCCACGCAGCGGCGGACCTGATCGCGGAAGCTCTCGATCTCGGCATCCATCCAGGGGTGCTGGAGCAGTCGCGGCAGCATGGGGTCACATGCCCGTGAGGCCGCCGGAGCAGATCAGCGTCTGGCCGCTGACGTAGTCCGATTCGGGGATGCAGAACAGATACACCGAGCCGGCCGCCTCTTCGGGCGTGCCGCCGCGGCCGAGCGGAATGGTCTGTTCCATCAGCGACAGCAGGCCGGGGTTCACGCCCACCTTGATGTCGCGCCCGTCGATGTTCGTCGTCGCGCCGTCGGCTGCGCTGCCGGTCAGGCGCGTCTTGATCAGGCCGAAGGCCACGCAGTTCACCGTGACGTTCATGCGGCCCCATTCCTTGGCGAGGGCCTGCGTCAGGCCCATGATGCCGGCCTTGGCCGCGGAGTAGTTCGACTGCCCCACGTTGCCGAACACGCCGGCCATGGACGAGATGTTCACCACCTTGCGCATGTGGCGCACGCCGCTGTCCAGCTCGGCCTTGGAGAGCGCGCGGATCACCGGTTGCGCCGCGCGCAGGATGCGGAAGGGCGCGGTGAGGTGGCAGTCCATGATGGCGTACCACTGCTCGTCGGTCATCTTCTGGATCACGTTGTCCCAGGTGTAGCCGGCGTTGTTGACGATGATGTCGATGCCCTTGTAGTTCTCCACCGCCGCGCCGATGAAGCGCTCGGAGAAATCGGGCGCGGTCACGCTGCCCACGCAGGCCACGGCCTCGCCGCCCATGGCCTTGATGGCCTCCACGGTTTCCTGGGCCGGATCGGCGTCGAGGTCGTTGATCACCAGGCGCGCGCCGTCGGCCGCCAGCTTCATGGCGATGCTGCGGCCGATGCCGCGTCCCGAGCCCGTGATCAGGGCGACCTTGCCGTCGAGTTTCTTGGTCATTTGTTGGTGTGTTCTTGAGGGTTGTGGGGTGTCATGCCAGGGCCACGATGGCCTCGCCGACGATCTTGTTCTGGCCGTATTGATTCGACGAGCTCACGGCCACGCGCGCGCAGGCCTCGCCGTCGCGGTCCAGCAGTTCCACCACCTCGCCGCTGCAGGTGATGGCGTTGCCCAGGTGGGTGATGCCAGCGAAGCGCGCGTCGTACTGGCGCAGGCGCGCCTGCGGTGCCCATTGCGTGATGAGCCGGCCCACCCAGGCCATGCCCAACATGCCTTGCGCGAACACGTCGGGCATGCCCGAGCGGCGCGCGAAATCCAGGTCGATGTGGATGGGGTTGTGGTCGCCCGAGGCGCCGCCGAAGAGCGCGAGCGTGGCGCGGTCCACCGGCGGAAGTTGCAGGGCGGGCAGGCGGTCGCCGACCTTGATCGATGCGGTCATGGTGTTCTTTCCCTTTCAGTGGCGAACCACAAGGACGGTGCGCAGCTCGGCGACCAGTTCGTCGCGCTGGTTCGTCACCTGCGAATCCTTGACGGCGAATTCGAGCTTGCCGCCCTTCTTGTCGTAGATGTCGGTGATGGTCGACCGCACCGTCACCGTGTCGCCCGCGCACACCGGCTGGAGGTAACGGAACGACTGCTCGCCGTGCAGCAGCTTGGCCAGCGGAATGTCCAGGTCGGCGAGCAACTGGTCGTTCGCGCCGCTGTCGAGCTCGGCGGCGAACAGGAAGGTCGGGGGTGCCGGCACATCCGCATAACCGGCGGCCTTCGCGGCGGCCGGGTCCACGTAGACCGGGTCCTTCTCGCCGATGGCCTTGGCGAAGAACTGCAGGCGGGTGCGGTCCACCGTGAGCACCGAAGGCTTCAACTGGTGGCCGATGAATTTCCTGTCGATCATGGGTCAGGCCTTTTCGTACATCGTGATCACGCAAGCGCCGCCCAGGCCCAGGTTGTGCTGCAGCGCGATGCGCGCGCCTTCGACCTGGCGCTTATCGGCCTGGCCACGCAGCTGCTGCACGAGCTCGGTGCATTGCGCCAGACCGGTCGCGCCCAGCGGGTGGCCCTTGGAGAGCAGGCCACCCGAAGGGTTGGTGACGATCTGACCACCGTAGGTGTTGTCGCCGTCTTCCACGAACTTCTGCGCGCCGCCGCGTTCGCACAGGCCCAGGGCCTCGTAGCTCAGCAGCTCGTTGTGCGCGAAGCAGTCGTGCAGCTCGACCACCTGCACGTCGCGCGGGCCGAGGCCGGCCTCGGCATACACCTGCTCGGCGCAGGCCTTGGCCATGCTGAAGCCCACCACCTCGCGCATGTCCTTGGCCTCGAAGGTGGCCGGGCTGTCGGTCGTCATGGCCTGCGCGCGGATGCGCACGGCCGTGTTCAGGCCATGCTGCTTTGCGAAGGCTTCCGAGCACACGATGGCCGCCGCCGAACCGCAGGTGGGCGGGCAGGCCATCAGGCGCGTCATCACGCCCGGCCACATCACCGGCGCGTTCATCACCTCTTCTTCGGTCACCACGGTGCGGAACAGCGCCAGCGGGTTGTTCGACGCGTGGCGGCTCGCCTTGGCGCGGATCTTGGCGAAGGTGTTCAGCGGCGTGCCGAACTCCTGCATGTGCGCCAGGCCCGCGCCGCCGAAGTAGCGCAGCGCCAGCGGAATCTCGCCATGACCCACCAGTTCTTCCGTGGCGTCGTCGAAACGCTCGAAGGCGCTCGCGCGGTCCTTGAACACCGAGCCGAGGGCGCCCGGGTTCATCTGCTCGAAGCCCAGCGCCAGCACGCAGTCGGCCGCGCCGCTCATCACCGCCTGGCGCGCGAGAAAGAGGGCGGTGGAACCGGTGGAGCAGTTGTTGTTCACGTTCACGACGGGGATGCCCGTCATGCCCACCTCGTACAGCGCGCGCTGGCCGGCGGTGGAGTCGCCGTACACATAGCCCACGTAGGCCTGCTGCACCTTGGCGTAGTCCAGGCCCGCGTCGCGCAGCGCCGCGTTCACCGCCTTGGCGGCCATCTGCGGATAGGGCTCGCTCGCCCCGGGTTTGGTGAACGGCACCATGCCGACCCCCACGACATACACGTCTTGCTTCATGAACGGTCCTTTGTGCGATGGGGCGGCGGCCCCGAAAAATTGGTCAGAAGACGGGGCGGATGCTAGGCTCCGCCCCATTTCCTAGCGATAGCCGAACACCCTGAAACCATGGCAAAAGACCTCAAACGCCGAAAACCTCGGGAAAACCCGGGGGCCTTCATTGCCCCTGTTTTCGTGTTCGGCATGCTCTCCGGGCCGGAAAGCCGGGGCATGAACATGGATGGCTATCTACGTCAAGTCGGGGTAGACCCGCATGCCCTGCGGCAACCCGGTTACCAGGGGGTGACGCCGATGCAATACGTGGCGCTTTTCTATGCCTTGCTCAACGACATGAAGGACGAGTGCATGGGCCTGTTCTCGCGCCCGTTCAAGCCCGGCAGCTTCGCGCTGACGGCGCGCGAAGGCCTGTCCGCGCACGACCTGCGTCGCGCGCTCAAGCGCATGAGCGCGGCGCTCAACCTGCTGCAGGACGACATCTTTTTCTCGTTGCAGGTCAACGGCGACGAAGCCGGCCTGCACATGCAGACCATCGCCCCCGACCACCCCACGCCCGTGTTCGCGCAGGAGACCATGGTGCGTGTGCTCTGGCGCCTGGCCGCCTGGCTGCTGAACGCGCCGCTGCCCATCACGCACTTCGACTTCAGCTACCCCGAGCCCGACGGCCAGGAGGGCTACAACCTCGTGTTCCCCGCGCCCCGGCGCTATGGGCAGGCGGCCTTCGGTTTCTGGTTCAAGGCCAAGGAGCTGGACACCCCGGTGAGCCGCGACGAGCCGGCCCTGCGCGTGTTCCTGACCGATGCGTACACGCAAGTCATCTCGCCGCCGCGCGACTTCGGCGCCGTGGCTCAGCGGGTGCGCAACCACCTCATGCGCAGCTACCCGCAGTGGCCCTCGCTGGAAGAAGTGGCCGAACACCTGCACACCTCGCCGTCGAGCCTGCAGCGGCACCTGTCGGCCGAACACACCTCGCTGCAATGGTTGAAAGACGACCTGCGGCGCGACCTCGCGATCTCGCGCCTCTCGTCATCGCGCGTGTCGCTGGTGCAGCTGGCGAGCGAACTCGGCTTCAGCGACAGCCCGACTTTTCAGCGGGCGTTCAAGAAATGGACGGGAAAACATTGCGGGGCGTATCGGCGGCGCTGAAAGCCTCGCTTGCGAAGAGGGTCCTGGACGCGTCTGTCTGGCTCAGGCCAGGTTGGCCTTGGACCCCGCTGGCGAGAACATCACCACCAGGGCGGTGGCCGGCCCCGACAGGCAATGCCCGCGGTGGGGGATCCGGGAATCGAAGTGGATGGTGTCGCCCGGCTCCAGCACGAACTTGTCCATGCCCACCTGCCATTCCACGCGCCCGGTGAGCACGTGCATCATTTCTTCGCCTTCGTGTTCGAAGAAGACGAACTTGTCGACCTTGTCCGGGAACGAGAAGAGGAAGGGTTGCAGCGCGCGCCCGGTGGTCGCGTCGGTCAGCGCAAAGTAGTCGTAGCCGAACTGGCTGCCGCCCATGACGGTGGGGCGCTTGTCGGTCTTCTTGACCACGCTGACCCCACGCCACGCGGGGTGCGGGTTTTCGGTGAGCAGGCTGGCCGCCTCGATGCCGAGCACGTCGGTGATGCGCGAGAGGGTGCCGATGGGTGGCACCTTCTTGCCGTTTTCAATGCGCGAGAGGTAGGCCTTGCCAAACCCGGAGCGGTCTGCCAGTTCGGCCAGTGTGAGCTTGGCCTCCAGGCGGCGCTGCTTCAAGCGGGCGCCGAGGGCAATGTGGACTTCCACCTCCTTGGGGGTGTCCACCGGTGTGGCGGTCTTGGTGGTCTTTTTGGGGCGTGCTGCAACCATGTTGCCTGAGTTTCCCTGAGTGTTGACGGGTTTCCCAGCATATCGCATGCGGGAGACAGCCACACGAGGGAATGTCCGGGCCCATGAAAGACAGCCCTGCGGGCCGTGCCTGCAGGGCTGTCGTGATGCGCCGCCACGTCAGCCGGCGCTGTGGTCGAGCCGCAGGCGGTCCCGCTTCGCGGTCTCGAGCGCGTGCGCGTCGGCGTCGGGCAGCGGCGCGGTTTCCCGAACCACGGGCCAGACGGCGGAGAGTTGCGCGTTCAAGGCCCGGTAGTCCTGCTGCGCCGCCGGCAGATCGGCCGCCGCGAAGATGGCACTCACCGGGCAGACCATTTCGCACAGGCCGCAGTTCGCGCAAGTGACAGGGTTGATGACGACGAAGTTGGGCCCACCGTGGAACGCGCCCTGAGGGCACACCGAGACGCATTCCCCGTAGCGGCACGCAATGCAGGCTTCCGTGACGACGTAGGCCATGGGCGCTTACTTGTCGGCTTCGAAGCCTGCGGCGTTGAAGAAGATGTTGGGCTTGCGGTACACCGCGAGAATGGTGCAACCGGTGTCCGACCGCGTCTCGTGCATGGAGCCCGGGTGGCGGTAGACGTATTGCCCTGCGTGGCAGGTGCCGTCGTGGTCGGAGAACGAGCCTTCCAGCACGTAGCTCTGCTCGATTTCCGGGTGCTTGTGGAAGGGCAGCACCGCGCCCGGCTCCCACTTGAGGAGGACGGTCATCTCGCCCACCTCATCGTTGCGGTAGAGCACCTTCATCTGGATTTTCGGAAACTGCGAGGGCTTCCATTCCATGGTGTTGGGGTCCACATAGACGGAGCCACCAATGGTGGGCTGAAGTTTCCCGACGAGACGTTCCTTGAACACGGTAGACATGCGTTTCTCCTGGTTGGATGAACCCGCTGCCGGGCGGGTGGTACACCGATTTGCCCCATGGGCAACGCGGTGAACTTGGCTGAATGCGCCTGGGTTCGACCCGCTGGCCTTGGTGCGGGTCGACGGTCCGCAGGGGACCGCCCGGGTTGCCAGCCCGGGCACGCGAGGGTGTGGATGACGGGGTGCGGCTACAGATCTCGCACCGAGCTGTCGCGCGTTTCGCGAGCGAAGCAGGCCGCGATGAAGGTGATGAACGCGAGCGAGATCAGCAGGATGGAGACGCCTTCGGAACCGCCGAACTTGTTGACCAGGACGGTGGCCAGAATGGGCGTGAGACCCCCGCCGATGGCCGCAGACACCTGGAAGCCGAACGACGCACCGGTGTACCGGACGCGCGCGCCGAACAGCTCTGGGAAGTAGGTGGCTTGCGGGCCGAACATGAGGCCGTGCCCGAAGCTCAGCGCAACGGCGATCGCGACGATGACGATGTACGGGTCGCGGGTGTCCATGAGCCAGAACAGCGGGAAGGCGAAGAGCACCGTGAAGATCGTGCCGGCGAAGTAGAACGGGCGGCGGCCAACGCGGTCGGAGAGATAACCGAAGAGCGGGATGGTGACGATCTCGACCGCCGCCGCGATCATGATGGCGTTGAGCATGAGGCCCTTGGCCAGACCGAGGTTCTTGGTGGCGTAGACGACCATGAACACGGTCAGCATGTAGACCCAGGACACCTCGCAGATCTTGAGACCCACGGCGATCAGGAAGTTCTTCGGGTGCTTGAACACGGCGTCCACGAAGGGGTTGCGGGCGATTTCCTTCTTGGCCTTCATCTCCAGGAAGACCGGCGACTCGGAGACCTTGAAGCGGATGAACGTTCCCAGGGCCACGAGCACGATGCTGGAGAGGAACGGAATGCGCCAGCCCCAGGACAGGAAGTCTTCCTCCGGCAGCTGAGACACCGCGGCGAACACGGCCGCCGAAAGAATGAGGCCGATGGGAAAGCCGACCTGCACCAGGCTGCCGCAGAACCCGCGCCGGTGCTTGGGCGCGTGTTCGAGCACCATCAGGGCGGCGCCGCCCCATTCGCCGCCCAGGCCGATGCCCTGGATGATGCGCAGCGTGACCAGGAGGATGGGCGCCCAGATGCCGATCTGGTGGTAGGTCGGCAACAGGCCGATGGCGAACGTGCCCAGGCCCATGATGACCAGGGTGACGAGGAGCATGGACTTGCGGCCCAGCCTGTCGCCCAGGAAACCGAAGAACGCGCCGCCGAAGGGCCTGGCGAAGAAGCCCACGGCCGCGCTGCCGAGGGCGGCGAGCGTGCCAAGGAAGGGGTCGTCGGCGGGGAAGAACAGCTTGTTGAAGACCAGTGCGGCAGCGGTGCCGTAGATCAGGAAGTCATACCATTCGATGATGGTGCCGATCGAGCTGGCAAAGACCACTCGATTCACCTCGGATGTGTTGGTGCTGGCCGGCTCGGATTCGTGCGCGACCGTTGCGGAGTAGCTCATATCAGGTTCCTCTGGGATGGCCTCGCGGTGTTCGCGGGGCCGTGGCTTGACGTGGAGTGCGTGGATAAAACGATTGGCAAGGCTGCGCCCTGCCGCGCGGCGCGGCTCTTCTCGACCAGGGTGCGGCGTGCGGTCGCTGTGGTGGGCCGGATCTTCGAGACCATCTGACCGGCGCCTGGATAAGGCGCCGGTGCGTGCAGCCTTCTCAGGGCGGCGGGAGCGTGAACGGTGCTTGCATTGGCGGGCGCCTTTCAGAGATGTTGGACCGGCGCGGTTGTCGAGCCAGTGCGTGGATGGTAGAGAAGTTTCCCAATAGGCAACTTATCGAAAACCCTATGGTAAGTTTCCTATTTGGAAACTATGGTCGGTGCTTTTCTGGAGCCCCTATGCACATGACTTTTGTTCTCTACGAGGGTGTCGAGCCCGTGGATCTGGCCGCGATCGGCGTGATGTCGATGGCCCGGCGGATCATTCCCGAGCTGTCTTACGAGACGGTCGCGGCCACGCGCGACCCGGTGGCGTTTTCCAACGGCCTCATGGTGTTGCCCACGAAGACCTTCGACGAGGTGGAGGCGGTCGATGTGCTGCTGGTGCCGGGTGGGCCCGGCTGGCGCAAGGCTTCGATGGACCCGGTGCTTCAGGCCTTTGCGCAGCGTGTCGCCCCAGGGGCGACGGTGTGTTCGGTGTGCACGGGGGCCATGATCCTGGCGCAGGCGGGCCTGCTCGATGGCAAGCCGGCCACGACGAAGGTGGAGGTCGTGTTGCCCGAGGTGTCGCCCTTGCTGGAGTTGCGCGAACGCTTTCCCGGCGTGCAGGCGGAGCACGCGCTGCTGGTGGACGCTGGTCAGGTGGTGACCGGGGGCGGCGTGACGCTGTGCATCGACGCGGTGCTGTATCTGCTGGAGAAGCGGTTCGGCGAGGAGGCGGCCAGCGAGGTGGCGCGAATCATGGAGTACTCGGCGGCGCGCAGCGCCAACCGCGCCAGGTTGGCGCGGATCGGCTGAGGCTTTACAGGTCGGTGCGCAGGCGCCAGATCTCCGGGAACAGCACCACGTCCAGCATCTTGCGCAGGTAGCTCACCCCACCGGTGCCGCCGGTGCCGCGCTTGAAGCCGATCACGCGCTCCACCGTGGTCACGTGCCGGAAGCGCCAGAGGCGGAAGGCGTCTTCCAGGTCGGTGAGCTTTTCGCCGAGCTGGTACAGGTCCCAGTGGTCCTTGGGGTTGCGGTAGACCTGCAGCCAGGCCTGTTCGACCGCGTCGCTGGCTGCGTAGGGCTGGGTCCAGTCGCGTTGCGTGTGGCTTTCGGGCACAGCCAGGCCGCGCCGCGCGAGCAGGCGCAGGGCTTCGTCGTAGAGCGACGGGGCTTCGTAGGCGGCCTGCACGGCGGCCATGCGCTCGGGGCTGTGGGCGTGCGGCTTGAGCATGGCCGCGTTCTTGTTGCCCATGGCGAATTCGATGCAGCGGTACTGGTGGCTCTGGAAGCCGCTGGACTGCGCGAGGTAGGGCCGCAGCGCGCTGTATTCGGGCGGGGTCATGGTGGCGAGCACGTCCCAGGCGTGCACGAGCTGCTCCATGATCTTCGAGGTGCGCGCGAGCATCTTGAAGGCGGGTTGCAGTTCGTCGTTCGCGATGCTGTGAATGGCGGCGCGCAGCTCGTGCAGCATGAGCTTCATCCAGAGTTCGCTGGTCTGGTGCTGCACGATGAAGAGCATTTCGTCGTGCGCGGGCGAGAGCGGCTTCTGCGCGCTGAGGATGGCGTCGAGCTGCAGGTAGTCGCCATAGCTCATGTCGCGGCTGAAGTCGAGCTGGGCGCCTTCCTCGCGCACGATGTCTTCGGGCCTGGCGCTGTCGGCAGAGGGGTGTTGGTGCGGGCACATGGTCAGGTCACCGCGTGTTGGGTGTTGAATTCGGCGCGCCGCCACTCGCCGGTTTCCAGCACCTGGCGCAGCTGCTCGGCGGCGTTCCACACGTCCTCGAAGCCGATGTAGAGCGGCGTGAAGCCGAAGCGCAGGATGTCTTTGTGGCGACCCCCATCACCCGCGCGGAAGTCGCCCACCACGCCGCGCGCGATGAGGGCCTGCACGATGGCGTAGGCGCCTTCGTCCTTGGTCAAACAGACTTGCGAGCCGCGCTCGGCCGGGTCCAGCGGCGTGGCCAGGCTAATGCCGTGGCCCTGGCAGCGTTCGTCCACGAGTTCGATGAAAAGGTCGGTGAGCGCGAGCGACTTGCTGCGCAGCGCGGCCATGCCGCCATGGGCTTCGGCGGCGAGCAGGGTGTCCACGCCGCATTCGAGCGCGGCCAGGCTGATCATGGGCTGGGTGCCGCACTGGTAGCGCGTGATGCCGGGCGCGGGCCGGTAGTCGGGGGTGAATTCAAAGGGCGTGGCGTGGCCCCACCAGCCGGCCAGGGGCTGCCAGAAGCGGTCGGCGTGGCGCGGGTTGACCCACACGAAGGCTGGCGCGCCCGGGCCGCCGTTGAGGTACTTGTAGCCACAGCCCACGGCGTAGTCGGCGCCCGCGCCAGTGAGGTCCACCGGCACGGCGCCCGCGCTGTGCGCGAGGTCCCACAGCATGAGCGCGCCGGTGGCGTGGGCGGCGGCGGTCATGGCTGGCATGTCGTGCATGGCACCGGTGCGGTAGTTCACGTGGGTGAGCATGAGCACGGCGACCTCGGGCGTGAGGGCGGCGGGGATTTCTTCGGGCTCGACCAGCATCAGTTCGAAGCCGTGCTGCTGGCACAGGGCTTCGGCGATGTAGAGGTCGGTCGGGAAGTTGCTGCGCTCGCTCACGATGCGCCGGCGCTTGGGGTGGTCGACGCTGGCGAGGTCCATCGCGGCCGAGAGCACCTTGAAGAGGTTGACCGAGGTGCTGTCGGTGGCGACCACGGTGCCGGGCTCGGCGCCGATGAGGCGCGCGATCTTGTCGCCGACCTTCTTGGGCTGGGCGAACCAGCCGTGCTTGTTCCAGCTCTGGATGAGGTCGGTGCCCCATTCCTGCGTCACCACCTCGGCCACGCGCGCGGGGGCGCTGCGCGGCATCGCGCCGAGCGAGTTGCCGTCGAGGTAGATGGTGCCCTCGGGGAGGAAGAAGAGGTCGCGCAGGGCGCGCAGCGGGTCTTGCGCGTCGAGCGCGCGGCAGTCGGCGAGGGTGGGGGCGTTGTTCATGGCAGTTGGCGCAGCACGGCGCGCACGGGGCTGGCGTCGGCGGTGGTGAGTTTGAGGGGCAGGGCGATGAGTTCGTAGTCGCCTTCGGGCACATCGTCGAGCAGCAGGTTTTCCAGCACGCGCAGGCCGCGCCGGCGGATGGTCTGATGGCTGTCGAGCGTCTTGCTGCTGGCCGGGTCGATGCTGGCGCTGTCGATGCCGATGAGCAGCACGCCGAGGTCGGCGAGTTGTTCCACGGTGTCGGGCGCGAAGGCGGGCAGGGCGTCGTCGAAGCGGTCCTGCGGCTGGCGCGCGTACACGCGCACCAGCACGCGCTGGGGAAGGTCGGTGAGCGCGTGCGCGATGTGCGCGGGCGTGACGAGCGGGCCGCAGCCAATGGCGTGGATCACGCGGCAGGGGCCGAGGAAGGCGTCGAGCGAGACGTTGCCGATGGCGTCGCCGTCGGGGTCGTAGTGCAGCGGCGCGTCGGCGTGCGCGCCCACATGGGGCGACAGCGTGATGGCGCTGACGTTGACCGGGCAGCCCGGGCCGATGGTGGCGGCCCACTGCTGGGTGTAGGCGGTGTCACCCGGAAAAACCGGGGCGCCGGCGTGCACCGGCGGAGAGATGTCCCAGAGCTGTTTCATGGTGCATGGAAGGTAGCACCCTGAAAAAATCCGTGGTGTCGGTTATTGCCAACAGACCTGGAAAATAGTTGAGGCCTGAATCAATTGAGCGACGGGAGCCCGTGCCGCTGGCGGGCGCGGGCGCAGGCGTCGCTGCCTTCCTCGAACTCGCGGCAGGGCGAGGGGCGCCATTCGTAGATGCCGCAGATGGCTTTCTGGCCGACCTTGCCGCTGAGGGCGGCGCAGCGCGGGGGCGAGTGGTCGGTGCCGCGCATGCGGGCGGTGTGGTCGGTGACCTCGACCGCCAGCCCGGCGGGCACGGTGCCGCCCATGTCGTCCACCTCGTGCACCGAGAAGTCGACCCGGAAGCAGGCGCAGCAGGCGCCGCAACTGGTGCAGGCGCTCATGCGGTCCGGGGCGCGAGGTCGGGCGCGCGGTAGATCAGGACCTTGAGCGCGCGCTCGGGCGAGGCATCGGCAAAGGCGTCGGGGTTGGGCAGGCGCTGCTCGAACATCAGTTCGGGCGCGGCGTCCTGCATCTGCTGCTGCAGAAAGGCGGTGTCGAGTTCGGGCGCGTTGAGGCAGAGCAGCACTTGGCCGCCGGGCAGCAGCAGGTCGGGCAGGCGGCGCATCAGGCGCTGGTAGTCCTTGGTGGCGACGAAGCTGCCTTTCTGGAAGCTCGGCGGGTCGACGATGACCAGGCCGTAGGGGCCGCTTCGGGTGATCTTGCCCCAGGTCTTGAAGATGTCGTGCGCGAGGAAGCTGGCGCCGCCGGCGAGGCCGTTGAGTGGGTGGTTCTGCTGGCCGATGGCCATGGCGCCGCCGCTCATGTCCACGTTGACCACCTGTTTCGCGCCGCCCTGCAGCGCCACCACCGAGAAGGCGCAGGTGTAGGCAAACAGGTTCAGCACCTTCAGCTTGCCGGCATGCTCGCGCACCCACTGGCGGCCTTCGGCCATGTCCAGGAAGAGGCCGTGGTTCTGGCCCTTGAGCACGTGCACCAGAAAGCGCGCGCCGCGCTCGCTGACCACGTGGGGTTCAGGCACGGCGCCGGCCATCAGGCGGGTTTCGGTCTGGCTGTCGTGCCGGCACTGGAACACCCAGTTCAGCGGTTCGCCGGGCGCCACCTGGGCCCAGCGCTCGGCCAGCGCGGTGTGCAGCACGGCCAGGGTGGCCTCGTCCACCGGCTGGAAGCTGGTCAGCACCCAGACCGGGGGGAAGGCGTCCAGCGCCCAGGGCTCGCAGCCCGGGTGCAGGCCGCCGCGGCCATGGAAGACCCGCCGCGCTTCGGCGGTGGGTTCGAGGCGCGCGATGGCGTCGAGCAGGGCTTGCATCAGGCCAGGCGGCCGAGCAGCAGGTACTCCATCAAGGCCTTCTGGACGTGCATGCGGTTCTCGGCCTCGTCCCAGACGACGGACTGCGGCCCGTCGATCACCTCGGCGCTGACCTCTTCGCCGCGGTGCGCGGGCAGGCAGTGCATGAAGAGCGCATCGGGCTGGGCGGTGCGCATCATGTCCTCGTCCACGCACCAGCGCTTGAAGGCGGCGCGCCGCACCTCGTTCTCGGCCTCGAAGCCCATGCTGGTCCACACGTCGGTGGTGACGAGGTGGGCGCCCGCGCAGGCTTCGAGCGGGTCCTTGAAGACCTTGTAGCAGGCCGGGTTGCGGATGCCGGCGAGCACCGGGTCCACCTCGTAGCCGCTGGGGGTGCTCACGTGCACCGTGAAGCCCAGCAGCTCGGCGGCCTGCAGCCAGGTGTTGGCCATGTTGTTGCCGTCGCCGACCCAGGCCACGACCTTGCCTTCAATGGAGCCACGCCGCTCGATGAAAGTGAAGATGTCGGCCAGGATCTGGCAGGGGTGGAACTCGTTGGTCAGGCCGTTGATGACCGGCACGCGCGAGTGCGCCGCGAAGGCTTCGATCTTGCTTTGCTCGAAGGTGCGGATCATCACGAGGTCGACCATGCGGCTGATCACGCGCGCGCTGTCTTCGATGGGCTCGGCGCGGCCGAGCTGGCTGTCGCCGGTGGTCAGGTGCACCACCGAGCCGCCCATCTGGTACATGCCGGCCTCGAAGCTCACGCGGGTGCGCGTGCTGGCCTTCTCGAAGATCATGGCCAGGGTGCGATCGGGGTCGGCGAAAGGCTGGTACTTCTCGACCGCCTTGAACTTGCGCTTGATGAAGGCCGCGCGCTCGAACAGGTAGGCGTAGGTGGCGGCGTCGAGGTCCTTGAACTGCAGGTAGTGCGGGATCGTCATGGCGGGGGCGGCGCTCATTCGGCCAGGAAGGCGTGGATCAGCGGCAGCAGGATGGCGGCCACCTCGTCGGCCTCGGCCGTGGTCATGATCAGCGGGGGCACCATGCGGATGACGCTGTCGGCCGTGACCGAGAGCAGCAGGCCGGCGTCGGCGGCGCGCTGGGTGATCACGCCGCAGGGCTTGGTGAGCTCGATGCCGATCATCAGGCCCTGGCCGCGGATCTCCTTCACGCCGGCCTTGCCGATCAGGTCCTTTTCGAGCAGCGTGCGCAGGTGCTGGCCCACGCGGGCGGCGTTCTCCAGCAGACCTTCCTCTTCCATGATGCGGATGGTCTCGACCCCGGCGCGCATGGCCAGCGGGTTGCCGCCGAAGGTGGTGCCGTGGTTGCCGGGCTGGAAGATGTTGGCGGCCTTGGGGCCGGCCACGACCGCGCCGATCGGCACGCCCGAGCCCAGGCCCTTGGCCAGCGGCATCACATCGGGCACGATGCCGGCCCACTGGTGGGCGAACCACTTGCCAGTGCGGCCCATGCCGCACTGCACTTCGTCGATCATCAGCAGCCAGTCGTTGGCGTCGCACATGGCGCGCACGTCCTTCAGGTACTGCGAGCGCATCGGGTTCACGCCACCTTCGCCCTGGATGGTCTCGAAGAACACGGCGACCACGTTGGGGTTGCCGGCGGTGGCCTTCTTCAGCGACTCGATGTCGTTGAGCGGCACGCGGATGAAGCCTTCGACCAGCGGGCCGAAGCCGGCCTGTACCTTGGGGTTGCCGGTGGCCGAGAGGGTGGCGATGGAACGGCCGTGGAAGGCTTTTTCGTAGACCACGATCTCGGGGCGCTCGATGCCCTTGTCGTGGCCGTACTTGCGAGCCAGCTTGAGCGCGGCCTCGTTGGCTTCCAGGCCGGTGCTGCAGAAGAACACATTGGTCATGCCCGAGCGCTCCACCAGCATCTGGGCCAGGCGCTCCTGGTCGGGCACGTGGTAGTAGTTGCTGGAGTGGATCAGCTTGGCGACCTGGTCCTGCAGGGCGGGCACCAGCTTGGGGTGGCCGTGGCCCAGGGTGTTGACGGCGATGCCGCCCAGCGCGTCCAGGTATTCCTTGCCGTTGGTGTCCCACAGACGCACGCCTCGGCCGTGTGACATCGCGATCGGCAGGCGGCCGTAGGTGTTCATCACGTGGGGCGAGGCGACGGGCTTGAGGGCGGCGTTCATGCAGGGACTCCGGTGGGAAGGGCCAAAAAGAAAGCGGCTCAACGAAGGTTGAGCCGTTGAAGCGCGATTTTAGAGGCAGCGGGCAGGCATCATCATTGCTTGTTGGGCATCGCTGAAATGCGCCCGGTGTACGCTCAGGGGTCCGGGTTATCCCTCGCTCCAGGTCTTATATAAGATAGAATACCTGCCTACTTCCCCGGTGAGCGATCCTCGTTCCGGCGGTGGTTTTTTTCCAGTCGAGCCCTCCATCCGAAGGCCTCTCCCCCCGATGGTTTCACCGACAGCCAAACAAGTTTTCATCCAGGGTGTCACGAAGGACGGCCGCACGTTCCGTCCCAGTGACTGGGCCGAGCGCCTGGCCGGGGTGATGAGCTCGTTCCGCCCCGGCGGCGCCACGCCTGGCAGCCACCTGAGCTATTCCCCCTGGTGCGTGCCCAACAACATCAACGGCATCAAGTGCGTGGTGGTGCATACCGACCTGCGCGAGGCCGAGCCCATGGCCTGGGACTTCTGCATGAACTTCGCGCGCGACAATGGCCTGCAGGTGGTCGAAGCCTGCCTTCTTCCCGATCCCCCGACCAAGACCTGATCCGCCCGCTTTGGGCGCGGGCAACAAAAAAGCCGTCTTGCGACGGCTTTTTTGCTTTTGCTGGCAGCGCACCCGTTTCAAACGGCAGGCCTTTGGGGCCCGGGCTGGTGGTCTGGCGGGGCCAGACCGGGGTGGGTTCAGGCAGCGGCGGCTGCGAGACCCTTGACTTTGGCCGACAGGCGGCTCTTGTCGCGTGCGGCCTTGTTCTTGTGGAAGATGCCCTTGTCGGCGACGATGTCGACGACTTTCTGCATCTTGGCGAACAGTTCGGTCGCCTTGGCCTTGTCGCCCGTCAGAACGGCTTTTTCAACGTTCTTGACGGCGGTGCGGTACTTGGAGCGCAGCGAGGTGTTGGCTGCATTGATCTTGACGTCCTGGCGCACGCGCTTGCGGCCAGACGCCAGACGGGGGTTCTTTTTCTTCGGCTTGGTTGCCATGGTGAGTTCCTTCGGTGTTTGGGGATGATGCCAGCAAAGCCCGCGATTTTAGCACGACCTGCCGGGCTGGCAAGGGTGGCCGGACGGGCAGGGGGAGGGGGGTGATCCCGGTCGTTACACTCGCCGCGTGACCCTTTTCAAGTCCGCCTCCCTCGTTTCGCTGCTCACGCTGGCGTCCCGCATCACCGGCCTGGTGCGCGAACTGCTGATGGCAGCGATGTTCGGCGCCAGCGCGCTGACCGACGCCTTCAACGTCGCTTTCCGCATCCCCAACCTGCTGCGCCGGCTGTTCGCCGAGGGCGCGTTCAGCCAGGCGTTCGTGCCGGTGCTGGCCGGCGTGCGGGAAAAAGAGGGCGATGACGCCACCCGGGTGCTGGTGAACCAGATCGCCACCGTGCTGGCCTGGGCGCTCACGGTCACCTGCGTGCTGGGCGTGGTGGGCGCGCCGGTGCTGGTCTGGGCCATGGCCAGCGGCCTGGACGACCCCGGCTTCGACGCCGCCGTGTTCATGACGCGCTGGATGTTTCCCTACATCGCCTTCATGTCCTTCGTGGCGCTGTCGGCCGGCATTCTGAACACCTGGAAGCGCTTTGCCGTGCCGGCGGCCACGCCGGTGCTGCTCAACGTGGCGATGATCGCCGCCGCCGGCTGGGGCGCGCCCTGGTTCGCCTCGCTGGGCATCGAGCCCATCTACGCCATGGCCGGGGGCGTGCTGCTGGGCGGTGCCCTGCAGCTGGGCGTGCAGATCCCGGCGCTGCGCAAATTGGGCCTGCTGCCGCGCGTGGGCCTGCGCTGGTCGGCCCTGAAGGCGGCCTGGCACCACCCGGGCACCCAGCGGGTGACCACCCTCATGCTGCCCGCGCTGCTGGGCGTGAGCGTGGCCCAGATTTCCCTGCTGATCAACACGCAGATCGCCTCACACCTCGGCGCCGGCAGCGTGAGCTGGCTGACCTACGCCGACCGCCTGATGGAATTCCCCACCGCCATGCTGGGCGTGGCGCTGGGCGTGGTGCTGCTGCCGCAGCTGGCGGCGGCCAAGGCGTCCGACGACACGGACCGTTACAGCGGCCTGCTGGACTGGGGCCTGCGCCTGGTGGTGCTGCTGGCCGTGCCCTGCGCGGTGGCGCTGCTCACCTTCGCGCAGCCGCTGGTGGCCGTGCTGTACCACTATGGGGCCTTCACCGCCGCCGACGTGCAGCGCACCGCCACCGCCCTGATGGGCTACGGCGCGGGCCTGATCGGCCTGGTCGCGATCAAGGTGCTGGCGCCGGGGTTCTACGCGCGGCAGGACATCCGCACGCCGGTGAAGATCGCCATTGGCGTGCTGGTGCTCACCCAGGTGCTCAACTTCCTGCTGGTGCCCCACCTCGCCCATGCGGGGCTGGCACTGGCGATCGGCATCGGCGCCATGGTCAATGCCCTGTTCCTGCTGGTGGGGCTGATCCGCCGAGGCGCTTACAAACCGTCACCGGGCTGGGCCCGCTTCGGCATGCAGGTGCTGGCAGCCAGCGCCTTGCTGGCGCTGTTCCTGATGTGGGTGGCGGCGCGCTTCAACTGGCTGGGCTTCGAGGGCCAGGCCCTGCAGCGCGTGGGCCTGCTTACGCTGTGCGTGCTGGGCGGGATGGTGGTCTATTTCCTCACGCTGCTGCTGGCGGGGTTGAACCTGAGGCAGTTCGTCAGAAAATGACGTAATCTGCGGAATCCGGATACCCCCCACCATGCCGACCGCGTACGAATACCCCGCGCCGACCCCCCTGGGCTACTTTGCCGCCCTGGTGGGCGACGACGAGGCTTTGCCGCTGTTCGAGGCGGCCACGGCGGTCGCCCAGGACGAGTACCCCGACCTCGACGTGCAGCAGGTGCTGGGCGACGTGGACCAGATGCTGGCCCGCGTGCGTCGGCGCTGTGCCGCCGACGCCGGCCCGCTGCAGCGGCTGCGCACGCTCAACCAGTTCTTCTTCCGCGACATGGGGTTCGGCGGCAACGTCAACAACTACTACGACCCCGACAACAGCTTTCTCAACGCCGTGCTGCGCACGCGCCGGGGCATTCCCATCACGCTGGCCGTGCTCTGGCTGGAGCTGGCCCAGGGCCTGGGCCTGAAAGCGCGTGGCGTCAACTTTCCCGGCCACTTCATGGTCAAGGTCAACCTGCCCAACGGCCAGGTGGTGATCGACCCCTTCACCGGCCAGTCGCTCAGCCGCGAAGACCTGTCGGAACGGCTGGAGCCCTACAAGCGCCGCAACGGCCTGGTGGACGACTTCGACGTGCCGGTGGGCCTGTATCTGCAGGCCGCCACGCCGCGCGAGATTCTGGCGCGCCTGCTGCGCAACCTCAAGGAAATCCACCGCACGCAGGAAGACTGGCTGCGCCTGATCGCCGTGCTGGACCGCCTGCTCATCCTGTTGCCCGACGCCTGGATCGAGTACCGCGACCGGGGCCTGGCCTGGGCCGAGATGGGCGACGTGCGCCTGGCCGTGGGCGACCTGGAAACCTACGTGGAACACGCCGACGACACGCTGGACCGCGACGCCATCGCCCAGCGACTGCAGGAACTGCGCCGCGCGCTCAACTGAGCGGCCGCCCGCCCGCGGCGGCGGGGATGTGTCGCCATGTAATTCCGTTTGACGCGAGTGGGCCGCGCAGGGACCATGCGCGCCAACCCCGCCGATCCGGCGACAAGAAAAACGACGGTATGAAACAACTGATGCTGGTGGGCGCCACCGGTCTTGTGGGCAGCCATGTGCTGCGACAGGCCCTGGCCGATCCCGCCGTGGAGCGCTTGGTCGCGCCGACCCGCAAGCCGCTGGCCCCACACCCCAAACTGCTCAACCCCGTGGTGGACTTCGAGCGCCTGCCCGAAGACGCCGAGTGGTGGCGGGTGAATGCGGTGATCTGCACCCTGGGCACCACCATCCGCGCGGCGGGCTCGCAGGCCGCTTTCTACAAGGTGGACCACGACCACCCGCTGGAGGTGGCCTATCTCGCGCGCCGCCATGGCGCGCGGGCCTTCGCCCTGAACTCCGCGCTGGGGGCCGATGCGCGTTCGCGCGTGTTCTATTCGCGCACCAAGGGCGAGGTCGAGCGCGACCTGCAGGCCGTGGGCTACCCCTCGCTCACGCTGGTGCGCCCTGGCCTGATCGGCGGCCAGCGGCAGGAGAACCGGCCCCTGGAGCGGCTGGCGGTGCTGGTCTCGCGCGGCGTGCAGCCCCTGCTGCCCCGGCGCTACCGGGTGGTGCCGGCCGAGCGCATCGCGCACCACCTGCTGCAGGCCGCGCTGGCGGCGGTGCCTGGTGTGCACGTGCTGCCGTCCGAAGCGCTGATCTGAGCGGCGGCCGCGGCGCGGCTGCTTTTTTCGCATATGGAAACTCGGAATCGATCGTTGTTGATGCGCTGACCCGTTCCTAGACTGCCTCCTCTGAACACATTTGTTGGAGAGCAGACGATGGCGCAACATGGCCTTTCCTCCTCGCTGTTGAGCGATGCCGCCGGGCAGCAGCAGATCGAGACCGACGTCCTGGTGGTCGGGGGCGGGCCGGCGGGCGCCTGGGCCGCCATCGCAGCCGCCGCGCGTGGCGCGAGCGTGACCCTGGTGGAGAAGGGCTTCTGCGGCACCTCGGGCGCCACCGCGCCCTCGGGCACCGGCCTGTGGCACGTGCCGCGCGACGCGGCCGCGCGCGAGAAGGCCAAGGCCAGCCGCTACGCCATGGGTGGCGAACTGGCCGAGCACGCGTGGATGGACCGTGTGCTCGAACAGACCTGGCTCAACACCGAGACGCTCACGGAATGGGGCTACCCCTTCCCGATCGACACCGAAGGCCAGCTGCAGCGCACCTCGCTGCAAGGGCCGGAGTACATGCGCCTGATGCGCAAGAAGGTGAAGGAATCGGGCGCCCGCATCCTGGACCACAGCCCGGCCCTGGAGTTGCTGACCGACGAGAACGGCGACGTGGCCGGTGCCTCCGGGATCACGCGCACCACGGGCGAGACCTGGGTGGCGCGCGCCGGCGCGGTGGTGATCACCACCGGCGGCTGCGCTTTCCTGAGCCGGGCACTGGGCTGCAACGTGCTCACCGGCGACGGCTACCTGCTGGGCGCCGAGGTCGGCGCCGAGCTCTCGGGCATGGAGTTCTCCAACGCCTACGGGCTGGGGCCTTCATTCTCATCCGTCACCAAGTCCCTGTTCTACAACTGGGCCACCTTCTACGACCGCGAGGGCGTGGCCATCGAAGGCGCGGGCTCGTCGCGTGGGCGCAGCGTGATCGCGCGCACGCTGCAGACGCAGCCGGTGTTCGCCTGCCTCGACCGGGCCGACGCCGAGATCCGCGCCTGGATGCGCCACGCGCAGCCCAATTTCTTCGTGTCTTTCGACCGCCAGGGCATCGACCCCTTCAAAGACCACTTCCCGGTGGCCCTGCGGCTGGAGGGCACGGTGCGCGGCACCGGCGGCTTGCAGGTGATCGGCGACGACTGCGCGACCTCGGTGCCCGGCCTGTACGCGGCCGGCGACGCCGCCACGCGCGAGTTGATCTGCGGCGCCTTCACCGGCGGCGGCAGCCACAACGCGGCCTGGGCCATGTCGTCCGGCTTCTGGGCTGGCGCGGGCGCAGCCGATTTCAGCCGCGGCGCGCGCAGCCTGGCCAGGCGCCGCCTGCACCGAGCGGGCACCGCCGGCATTCAGGAAGGCGGCGCCCCGGCCTGGAACCCGGAAGAACTGGTGCGCTCGGTGCAGGCCGAGGTGTTCCCTTACGAACGCAACTGGACGCGCCGCGCCGACCTGCTGGAAGACTCGCTGCAGCGGCTCGACGCCCAGTGGGCGCGCGTGCGCCACGCCAGCGCGCCCAGCCTGCAGCAGGCGGTGCGCGCACGCGAGGCCGTGGCCATGCTGGCCACCTCGCGCTGGATGTACCGCAGCGCCCTGCAGCGCACCGAGACGCGCGGCATGGCCCGCCGCCAGGACCACACCGGCCTCGATCTGGCGCAGCGGCACCGCCTTGTCAGCGGTGGCCTGGACGAGGTCTGGGTGCGCCCGCAAACCGTCCGCCCTTCGGCCAACCTGGATGTTGAAAGACTCGCCGCATGATCGAAATCGTCAGCCCCGAACGCTGCACCGGCTGCAACATCTGCGTGAGCGCCTGCCCCACGCAGGTGTTCGAGGCGGTGCCCGGCGGCATCCCGCGCATCGCGCGCCAGGCGGATTGCCAGACCTGTTTCATGTGCGAGCTGTATTGCCCGACCGATGCCCTGTACGTCGCGCCGGTGGCGGACCACGCCGTCGCCGTGGCCGAGGAGGGCACCGAGGTGCGGCAATGGATCGGCAGCTACCGCCGCGCCGTCGGCTGGGGCAAGGACCGCCAGCCCACCGCCGCGCTCGATGCGAGCTTTGAGCTCCTCCGCCGGGCGCACTGAATCTTTCCTAATCCACGAGAACCCACCATGACTTTCTGGAAACACCTGGCGGCCTTCGCGCTGGCCGCCACCGCCGCTTTCGGCGCCCACGCGCAGGCCCAGCCCGAGACCATCCGCTTCGGCGGTTTCGGCCAGGGCTTCGGCCAACCCCACGGCGTGGCCTTGCTCGCCATCGCGCAGGGCAAGGGCTTCATCGCCGACGAGTTCAAGGGCACGCCCGTGAAGCTCAGCTTCGAGTACTTCACAGGCACCGGCCCCGCGATCAACGAGGCCATCGCCAACAACCGGCTCGACGTGGCGCAGTACGGCTCGCTGCCCAACATCATCGGCAAGGCCGGCGGCCTGCCCACGCGCATCCTCGCGTCCTACGGCTACACCACCGTCTTCGGGCTGGCCCGCAAGGACCTGGAGGTGAACTCGTTCAAGGACCTCAAGGGCCGCAAGGTGGCGGTGGCCAAGGGCACGGTGCTGCACTGGGCACTGCTCAAGGCCCTGCAGGACAACGGCCTCACGCTGCGCGACATCCAGCTGGTCGACCTCAAGACCGCCGACCAGCTCGCCGCCCTGAGCGCCGGCAGCGTGGACGCGGCGGTGGGCTCCAGCAGCCTGCTGACCCTGCGCGACAAGGGCGTGGGCAAGGTGTTCTATTCGTCCAAGGACCAGGGCGCGAAAGCCTCGGGCTTTGGCGGCATCCTGGTGAGCGAGGCCTTCGAGAAGCAGTACCCCGACGCCACGCAGCGCATCGCCAACGGCCTGGTGAAAGCCGCCCACTGGCTGGGCCAGGAAGCCAACCGCGACGAGGCCTACCGCCTCTGGACGCTCTCGGGCATGCCCTACCAGGCCTTCAAGGACGACTACGACGGCGTCTCGCTCAAGGAAGCCTTCAATCCGCGCGTGGACGCCTTCCTGCTCAGCCAGTACGACGACGCGATCGACTTCACCAAGGAGAACAAGCTGATCCGCAACGACATCGACGTGGCGAAGTGGGCCGCACCGCAGTACGTGGAGAACGCGCTGCGCGCCCAGGGCCTGCAGACCTACTGGACGAACCGCGCCGCCCTCGTGGCGCGCCGCTGAGGCCGAGCATGGCGGCCCTCGAACACCTGGCCGGCGGGGTCGGCGCCTCGCCGCTGCCGCGCGCGGCGGCCTGGCCCTGGCGCACCGCGCTGCAGGCCCCGCTGCAGCGCCTGCTGCTGGCGCTGGCCCTGCCGGCCGCGATCGTCGCGCTCTGGCAGTGGGCGTCGGTGCGGGGCTGGGTGCCGCCACAGATCCTGCCGGCGCCCGCGCTGGTCTGGGACACCTTCCTGGAACTGGCGCGCGGCGGCGAGCTGCTCGACGGCTTCCTCATCAGCCTGCAGCGCATCGGCTTGGGCCTGGCCCTCGGCGGGCCGCTGGGGCTGGCGCTGGGCACCTGGCTGGGCGTGTCGGCGCGCGCGCGCAGCCACCTGGAGCCCACGCTGCGCGCGCTGTTCGCCGTGCCCACCCTGGGCTGGATTCCCATCCTCATCCTGATCTTCGGCATCGACGAAGCGCTCAAGGTCATCGTGATCGCCAAGGCCGTGATGGTGCCGGTGGTGCTCAACACCTCGCGCGGCATCCGCAACATCCCGCTGGCCTACCTCGAAGCCGCGCGCGTGCTGCGCCTGCGCCCCTGGACGCGCCTGACCCGCCTCACGCTGCCGGCCTGCCTGCCCACGGTGTTCAGCGGGTTCCGCCTCGGCCTGAGCCATGCCTTCATCGCGCTCATCGTGGTGGAGATGCTCGCGGCCACCGAAGGCATCGGCTACATGATGGTCTGGGGCCGCAAGCTGTTCCAACTCGACATCGTGATCGTCGGCATCGTGGTCGTCGGGGTGGCGGGCTATGCGCTGGACCTGCTGCTGCGCCGGCTCGAACGCGGCCTGAGCCGCTGGGCACCCGGCCATGGCTGAAGCGCGCATTCCCCTGGGCGCCTGGCTGCCGCTGGCCATCGGTGCGGCCTGGCTGCTGCTGATCGACACCGGCGCGATCGCCCACCCGCTGATGGTGCCGCTGCACGAGGTGCTGGCTGCGCCTTTCGTGGACGAACAGGGCCGGCAGATCTGGTCGGCCGCCGCCAGCAGCCTGGTGCGCGTGGCGCTGGGTTTTCTCATCGGTGCCAGCCTGGGCATCGCCGTGGGCGTGGCCGTCGGCCTGTCGCGGCCGGCGCAGCTGGCCGTCGCGCCCACGGTGCACGGCCTGCGCCAGGTCGCGCTGTTCGCCTGGATCCCCTTGCTCACGGCCTGGTTCGGCAACGGCGATCTGGTGAAGATCGTGTTCATCTCGATCTCCACCTTCTTCCCGGTCTTTCTCAACACCGAGCAGGGCGTGCGCGGCATCGCGCCGGCCTACCGCGAGGTGGCCGCGATCGTGCGGCTCGGGCCCTGGCTGCGGCTGCGCCGGCTGGTGCTGCCCGCGATCCTGCCCTCGGTGCTGACTGGCGTGGAGCTCGCGCTGCTGACGGCCTGGATCGGCACCGTGGGCTCCGAGTACGCGATCGGCACCGGCCGCGGCATCGGCGCCTACCTCGCCACCGCGCGCGACGTGTTCCGCATGGACCTGGTGCTGATCGGCGTGCTGGTGATGGCCCTGGTGGGCTACGGCCTGAGCCGCGTCGCGCAGCTTCTTTTCCTGCGCCTCATTCCCTGGAGATCCCGCTGATGAGCACCCCCACCCTGGAGGCGGTCGCCCCCACCGCCCTGAGCCTGCGCAACGTGGGCAAGACCTACCGGATCGAGGGAGAGGACCTGCCCGTGCTGCAGCGCATCGGTCTGGAGATCGCGCGGGGCGAGTTCCTGAGCATCGTCGGCGCCTCGGGTTGCGGCAAGTCCACCCTGCTGCGCCTGATCGCGGGGCTGGATCACCGCTTCGATGGCGACATCCTGATCGATGGCGAACCGGTGGCCGGTCCGGGCGTGGAGCGCAGCCTGGTGTTCCAGGACCACCGCCTGTTTCCCTGGCTCAGCGTCTGGGACAACATCGGTCTGGGGCTCGACAGCCTCGACCTGAGCCGGCACGAGCGCGAGGCGCGCATCCGCGAACAACTCGAACTCGTGGGCCTGACGGGGTTCGCGCAGGCCTGGCCGCACCAGCTCTCGGGCGGCATGGCGCAGCGCGCGGCGATCGCGCGGGCCCTCGTTTCGCGGCCGGACATCCTCCTGATGGACGAGCCCTTCGGCGCACTCGACTCCATCACCCGCGCCCACATGCAGGATGAGTTGCTGCGCATCTGGCGCGAGCGGCGCATCACCGTGGTGATCGTCACGCACGACGTGGACGAGGCCGTGTTCCTGGGGGATCGCGTGGTGGTGATGGAGCCCCGGCCAGGCCGGGTGCAAAGCGTGATCGAGGTCGACCTGCCGCGCCCGCGCGAGCGCACGGGCACGGCCTTCAATCAGATCAAGCAGCGCGTGCTCGGACAGCTGAAACGCTGAACGCGCGGTCGCCTCAGGCGACGACCACCGCCGCGCCTTCGCCGCGCGGCGCGATGCGGCCGATTTCATGGACCGTTTCACCCAGGCCGCGCAGGGTGGCGGCGCAGGCGGCGGCCTGGTCGGCGGCGATCACCACCACCATGCCGATGCCGTTGTTGAAGGTGCGGTTCATCTCGATGTCGTCGATGCCGGCGGTCTTCTGCAGCCAGGCGAACAGCTCGGTCTGCGGCCAGCTGCCCTTCACCAGGTGGGCGGCCGTGCCTTCGGGCAGCACGCGGGGGATGTTCTCCAGCAAGCCGCCGCCGGTGATGTGGGCCAGCGCCTTGATGGGGTGCGCGGCCAGCGCGGCCAGCACGTTCTTCACGTAGAGCCGGGTCGGCTTCATGATGGCTTCGCGGAACGGCTGGCCGTCCAGCGTGGTGGGCAGGTTGCTGCCCGCGCGCTCCAGGCACTTGCGCACCAGCGAGAAACCGTTGGAATGCACGCCGTGCGAGGCCAGGCCCAGCACCACGTCGCCGGGCTGCACGTTCTGGCCGGTGAGGATCTTCGATTTTTCGACCGCGCCCACGCAGAAGCCGGCCAGGTCGTATTCGCCGGCCGGGTACATGCCCGGCATTTCGGCGGTTTCACCGCCGATCAGCGCGCAGCCGCTGAGCTCGCAGCCCTTGGCGATGCCGCCGACCACGGCCGCAGCCGTGTCCACGTCGAGCTTGCCGCAGGCGAAGTAGTCCAGGAAAAACAGGGGCTCGGCGCCTTGCACCAGCACGTCGTTCACGCTCATGCCGACCAGGTCGATGCCCACGGTGTCGTGCATGTTCCATTCGAACGCCAGCTTGAGCTTGGTGCCCACGCCGTCGGTGCCGGAGACGAGCACCGGCTCCTGGTAACGCTTGGGCACCTCGAACAGGGCGCCGAAACCGCCGATGCCGGCCAGCACGCCTTCGCGCATGGTCTTCTTGGCCAGCGGCTTGATGCGCTCGACCAGGGCGTCGCCCGCGTCGATGTCAACGCCGGCGTCTTTGTACGAAAGAGGGGTGGAGGGGGTGGTCATGGGCGGTCGGCCCCGGCGCAGGGCGGGGCGGGTCGATGGGCTGGACGCGGGTGGGAGGGGACTTTCGGGTACCCTGGGGGGTGGCCCGATAGAATTTGCCCCTGATTTTAAGGGTTTGCTCTTCCGCATCCCTTGCCCACCCCGCCCAACCCCCGCCCCATGCCCCTGACCTCCAACCAGATCCGAGCCCTGCTGTGGGCCTCGATCGCGGTCGTCATCTGGCTGCTGCTTTCGCTGCTGGCCCCCGTGCTGATGCCCTTTCTGCTGGCCGCGGTGCTGGCCTATGCGCTGCACCCGCTGGTGGAGCGCCTGCACGGCAAGGGCGTGCCGCGCTGGCTGGGCGCCGGGTTGGCCATCACCCTGCTCATGCTGGTGCTGCTGGCGGTGCTGCTGTTGATCGTGCCCGTCATCACCAAGCAGGTGCCGCTGCTGCGCGAGCAGGTGCCCGAGCTGCTCAACCGGCTCAACGCCTGGCTCACGCCGCTGGCCGGGCGCTTTGGGGTGAGCCTGTCGGTGGACGTGAGCCTGGTGCGCGGCTGGCTGACCAAGCTGGTGTCCGGTCACGAAGGCGAAATCCTGGAGAGCCTGCTGTCGTCCCTGCGCATCGGCGGCAGCGCGCTGGCCGCCGTGTTCGGCAATCTGTTCCTCATGCCCATCGTGGCCTACTACCTGCTGCTGGACTGGGACAACCTGGTCGAGCGCACCAAGTCGCTGATCCCGCCGCGCTGGCGCGCCAGCGTGCAGAGCTTCCTGGACGAGACCGATGGCGTGCTCGGCCAGTACCTGCGCGGGCAGCTGCTGGTGATGGGCGTGCTGGCCGTGTTCTACACCGTGGCGCTGGCGCTCGTGGGCCTGAACCTGGCCCTGCCCATCGGGGTGTTCACCGGCCTGGCCGTGTTCGTGCCCTACCTGGGCTTCGGCCTGGGCCTCGTGCTGGCCCTGCTGGCCGCGTTGCTCGAATTCCAGACCGTGCTGGGCGTGGCCCTGGTGGCCGCCGTGTACGGCGTGGGCCAGGTGGTAGAGAGCCTGTACCTCACACCGCGCCTGTTGGGCGAGCGCATCGGCCTGCACCCCATCGCCGTCATCTTCGCGCTGCTGGCCTTCGGCCACCTGTTCGGCTTCGTGGGCGTGCTCATTGCGCTGCCCGCCAGCGCGGTGCTGCTGGTGGCGATCCGCCGTCTGCGCCGCAGCTACATGGCCAGCGCCCTGTATTTGGAAAGCCCGCGCAACGCGGTGCCGGAAAGCCCCGAGGCATGAGCACCACCGGACCCACGCCCCCCATGCGCCAGATGGCGCTGGACATCGGTTTCGCGCCGCTGCCCACGTTGTCCAACTTCGTGGGGGCCGGCAACGAGGCGGCCCTCGAGCACCTGCGCCTGTGGACCCACAACCCCTTGCGCTCGCCGGTGCCCACCTTCCTGTGGGGCGAGAGCGGCAGCGGCAAGACGCACCTGCTGCGCGCGGTGCGCGAGGCGCTGCGCGAGCAGGGCGGCCGCGTGGGCTGGCTGGACGCCACCGTGCTGGACCCGACCGAGTTCGACGACCAGTGGGACGCGGTGCTGCTCGACGACTGCCACCTCTACACCGCGGCCCAGCAGGCCGCGGCCTTCAACTGGTTCGTCAACGCGCAGAGCCCGGCGCACGGCGCCTCGCGCTGGGTGCTGGCGGCGGCGACCTGCCCGCCGGCCGACCTGCGCCTGCGCGAGGACCTGCGCACCCGCCTGGGCTGGGGCCATGTGTTCCAGCTGCAGGCGCTGAGCGAAACCGAACGCCGCGCCGTGCTGCGCCGCGCCGCGGACGACCGCGGCGTGTTCCTGAGCGACGAGGTGATGGACTTCATGCTGCGCCGCTTCTCGCGCGACCTCTCCAGCCTGATGATGCTGCTCGACCAGCTCGACGCCTATGCGCTGCGCACGCAGCGCGCCATCACCATTCCCCTGATCAAATCCATGCTGGAAAACGAATGAGACTGGCTCTCTTCGACCTGGATCACACCCTGATCCCGCTCGATTCCGATTACGCCTGGGGCGAGTTCACCGTCTCGCTCGGCTGGCGCGATGCCCAAGGCTTCTCCCAGGCCAACGCCGGCTTCTACGCCGACTACAAGGCCGGCACGCTGGACATCCACCACTACGTGCGCTTCGCCATCGAGGCGGTGCGCGAGCACGGCATGGCGGTGTCGCAGAAGGCGCACGAGCGCTTCATGCGCGAGGTGATCGAGCCCGCCATGCGCGAGCCCGCGCGCGCGCTGCTGCGGCGCCACCAGACCGCCGGCGACACGGTGGTCATCGTCACCGCCACCAACGAATTCGTCACCCGCCCGATCGCCCGGGCTTTCGGGGTGGACGAACTGATTGCGATCGAACTCGAACGCGACGCGCGCGGCGAACCGACCGGGGCCATCCGCGGCACGCCGTCGTTTCGCGAGGGCAAGATCGCCCGTGTGGAACAATGGCTGGCCGCACGGGGACTGGACTGGTCGCGCGTGCAGCACAGCACTTTCTACAGCGACTCCATCAACGACCTGCCGCTGCTGGAAAAAGTCAACGAGCCTGTGGCCACCAACCCGGATGCCCGGCTCCGCGCCATTGCCCTCGAGCGGGGCTGGCGCACACTGAACCTATTCGAATGATCAAGAAATTCATCGATCGGCTGCTGGGCAAGTCCAGCGCCCCTGCCGGCCGCCGTGCCAACCCCTTCGGCAAGCGCGAAGACGTGCCGGCCAGCGTGCACGGCATCGACCGCTCGCTGGTGGACCAGCGCGCGCTGGACGTGGTGCACACCCTCAAGCAGGCCGGTTTCGAGGCCTACCTGGTCGGTGGCGCGGTGCGCGACCTGCTGCTGGGCCTGAGGCCCAAGGACTTCGACGTGGCCACCAGCGCCACGCCCGAGCAGGTCAAGGGCCTGTTCCGCCGCGCCTTCATCATCGGCCGGCGCTTCCGCATCGTGCACGTGATCTACGGCCGGGGGCGTGAGCACGAGGTCATCGAGGTCTCGACCTTCCGCGCCTACATGGACAACGCCGCGGCCGAGCAGGTGGCAGGCAACGAGCGCACCAGCAAGGGCGAACTCGCGGGCATGAAGCACGCGGTGGATGCCAGCGGACGCGTGCTGCGCGACAACGTCTGGGGCCCGATCGAGCAGGACGCGGCCCGGCGCGACTTCAGCATCAACGCGATGTACTACGACCCGGAAACGCAGACCGTGGTCGACTTCCACCACGGCATCCGCGACGCCAAGAAGCGCACGCTGCGCATGATCGGCGACGCCGCCACGCGCTACCGCGAAGACCCGGTGCGCATCATCCGCGCCGTGCGTTTCGCCGCCAAGCTCAGCGGCCTGGGTTTCACGTTCGACGCCAAGACGCTGGCGCCGCTGGCCTCCTCGCACACGCTGCTGGCCGACGTGCCTCAGAGCCGTTTGTTCGACGAAATGCTCAAGCTGCTGCAGACCGGCCACGCGCTGGCCAGCATCGAGCAGCTCAAGGCCGTGGGCCTGGGCACCGGCATCTACCCCTTGCTCGACATCGTCGTGCAGCGCGCCGACGACGACTTCGTGAAGCTGGCCCTGCAGGACACCGACCGCCGCGTGAGCGAAGGCAAGCCGGTGGCGCCCAGCTTCCTGCTGGCCTGCGTGCTCTGGGCCGACGTGCGCAAGGCCTGGAACCAGCACCTCACGCCGCGCCCGAACCAGCGCCCGCCCGCGCCCTTCGCGGCCCTGCAGGCGGCGGTGGACGACGCCTTCGAAGCCCGCATCGGCGACGTGTCGGGCCGGGGCAAGCTCGGCGCGGACATGCGCGAGATCTGGATGATGCAGCCGCGCTTCGACAAGCGCGTGGGCACCTCACCGTTCAGTCTGATCGAGCAGCCGCGCTTCCGTGCTGGCTTCGACTTCCTGCGCCTGCGCGCGCAGGTCGGTGAGGTCGAGGAAGAACTCGCGCACTGGTGGGAAACCTTCAGCACCGCGAGCGACGCCATGCGCGAGGACATGGTGGACGCGCAGCGCCGCGAGAACCTGGCCAAGCCGGGCGCCAGCAAGGCCCGGCGCGTCAAGCGCACGGACGCGGACCACCCGGCGGCGGCCGCTGCCGAACCGAATGAAGTCGATCCGCGTTTCCGCCCCGTCGAAGGCGACGAGGGTGGGGATGCGCCGTCGGACGACGCCCCGCTGGACGAGGGTTCGGCACCGGCCAAGAAGCGCCGCCGTCGCCGCCGCAAGCCCAACGGCGCGGGACCGGTTGAAGGTGGCGGTGGTGGTTCGGACGAGGCGGGCGGCTGAGGCCTGCGGACACCACCGTGATGCCCGCGCCCCGCGCCGAGGTCACGGCCCATGTGGCCCTGGGCGCCAACCTCGGGGACGCCCGGGAGGCCTTGCGCGAGGCGATCGCGGCCCTGGAAGCCACGCCCGGCGTGCGGGTGCGGCTGGTTTCCAGCCTGTACCGCACGGCACCGGTGGATTCCAGCGGGCCGGACTACCTCAACGCCGTGGCCGAAGTCGCCACCACGCTCACCGCGCCCGCCTTGCTCGACGCGCTGCTGGCCATCGAGCAGGCGGCAGGCCGCGAGCGGCCCTACCGCAACGCGCCGCGCACGCTGGACCTGGATCTGCTGCTGTACGGTGAGGCTCGCATCGATTCACCACGGCTCACCGTGCCGCATCCCCGCATGGGCGAGCGGGCCTTCGTGCTGGTGCCCTTGGCGGAGATCGCGCCGCCACTGGTGAGCCCGGAAGCCTTGCGCGCCGTGGCCGGGCAGCGCATCGAAAAACGGGACTAGGGCGCGAGCCGCTCGCGCAGCCAGCCGCCGTCGGCCTGGGCGGTGTAGCGCAGCCGGTCGTGCAGGCGGCTCTTGCGGCCCTGCCAGAACTGCCAGGTGTCGGGCTTGAGCCGGTAACCGCCCCAGTGCGGCGGGCGCGGCGGTTTCAGCATGAACTGCGCGCCGTACTTCGCGGCGTTGGTCACGAGCACCGTGCGGCTTTCGATCACCTCGCTCTGCGGGCTGGCCCAGGCGCCGATGCGGCTGTCCAGCGGGCGGCTGTGGAAGTACGCGTCGCTCTCTTCGTCGCTCACCTTTTCCACCACGCCCTCGATGCGCACCACGCGCTCGAGCTCGACCCAGTGGAACTGCAGCGCGGCGAACGGGTTGCCCGCGAGCTCGCGGCCCTTGCGGCTCTGGTAGTTGGTGTACCAGACGATGCCACGGTCGTCGCAGCCCTTGATGAGCACGATGCGCGTGCTCGGGCGCAGGTCCGGGCCCACGGTGGCCAGCGTCATGGCGTTGGGTTCGGGCACCTCGCCACGGATGGCTTCGTTGAGCCACTGATCGAACTGTTGCAGCGGGTCGGCGTGCGAGGCGGACTCGCTGAGTTCGGCCTTTTCGTAGCTCTTGCGCAGGTCGGCGATGTTCATGCGGGCAGTATAGGAGCGAGGCCCTGGCAAGGCCTTGTGCCGGGTCAATCGGCGAGCGCCAGCAGCTTCTGCAGCGCCCGGTCGTGGATGCCGTGGTGCAGCAGCCCCTCGAAGGTCTGGCGCGCGTAGTCCAGCGTGGTGCCATAGCGCCCGCAGGAGCGGGCAAAGATCTCGCGGTAGCGCTCGTCGCTCAACGTGCCCGTGTAGCTGGGGCTCTGGCGCGAGAGCGTGAAGGCCAGCGCGCGCACCGGGCCCTGGGGCGTGTCGCAGTGCAGCCACCTCGGGTCGTAGACCGGGTTGGGCATCTCGCGCGCCCACAGCACCGGCATGAGGGCTTCCACCTGTTCGTGCGGCACGCGCAGCGCCAGGCCGGCGCAGCTGCCGCCGGGCATCAACGCGAACACCAGGCCCGGGCATTCATAGGTGCCCCGGTTGACGCGGCTCCACATCTGCAGACAGCGGTGGTAGCCGCGCACGCGCGCCGGGCGCTGCTCGGCGGCCTCGAACTCGGGGCGCCAGACCAGCGAGGCGTAGGCGAACACCCAGAGGTCCGGCCGCGGCCCTTGCGCGCGCCATTGCGCCAGCGTGTCGGCCATCATCTGCGCGCCGTTTCTCAGGGCAGGGTCGTGGGGGGCGCGTGCCCTCGGGGTGTCACGGTCGGCCATTTACAATCTTTGTCGAATTCTTTCCCATTATTCTTCACGGAGTGTTTCCCATGTCCTCTCAGGATGACGAACCCGAGTACCGCGTTGTGGCGGTGGTGCTGATCAGCGCGATCCTGTTGGCGGTAGGCCTTGCCTTGGGCATGGGCATTTACAAGTCGCGCCAGGCCGCGCCCAGCGCCGGCCCGGCGGCAGTGGTTCCGGTCGCGGCCGTTGTGGCTGTGACCACGGTCACTCCGGTGGGCGATGACGCCAGCGTGGTGGTCGAAAACGGCGTGGTCAAGTTCTACTTCGCGTCCGGCAAGGCCGACCTGGCCGCCGGCGCGCTCGATGCGCTGGGCGAAGCGATCGCCGCGGCCAAGGCCGGCAAGAAGCTGGTGCTGTCGGGCTTTCACGACCTGACCGGCGACCCGGCTTTCAACGCCGAGCTGGCCAAGCAGCGCGCCATCGCCGTGCGCAGTGCCCTGGTGGGTGCGGGCGTGGCCGAAGGCGCGGTGGAGCTGAAGAAGCCCGAGCAGACCGCCGGCACCGGCAACAACGCCGAAGCGCGCCGTGTGGAAGTGCTGATCGTGCGTTGAGCTGGCCCGAGCGCCCACGAAAAAGCCCGGCATGCCGGGCTTTTTTTCGTCCATGCCCGGCAGGCGTTCAACGCAGGCCCTGACCCGCTTCCTTTTCCGCGCGCTGGATCAGCTCGATCTTGTAGCTGATTGTTGTGTTTGTCGTCATTTTTTAATGTCTTATAAATCAATAGCTTATAAGATTTTTGTGCCTGAGAAGTGCCTCAAAAACATCCACAGACGCCACAAAATGGCGGCTGAAACTCGATCAGATCATGCGATGATCCATCTCATTCATGTGATGGAGATTGTGGCATGGCAAAACCCCGACTCAAGCCATCCGGGAAGTGGGAAATTGGGCTGAGGCACCCATCGCTTCCAAACGGACGCAAGTACTTCACCTTCGATACCGAGGCCGAGGCCATTGCCTACGGGCAGCAGTGGAAGCTGATGAAGCACGCGGACATCCCGCCGCCGGCAGAACTGACTGCCCCTACATCCCCCGGCGACGGCGTGCGCTTGTTGCGCATTCTTGGTGAGTGGTCGGACAGCGGCTTCGCGGCGCCTTCGCAAATTCTCACGCTCAAGACGCTGACGCATGAGGTGGGTTCGGTGCGGTTCTCGGACGCCAATTACAAGTGGCTGACCGGCTATCTCCGTTCCCTGAAGGTAGAGAAGAACCTGTCCCCTTCGTCCATCAAGCACCGCATTCAGGCGCTGAGCCGGGCCATTGACGAGTACCTGCGGCACAACGTGAACGTCAAGATCAGCAACCCCGTGAAGCTGCTGCCCAAGGGCTACTCGACTTATACCGACGTCGATGCCCAGATGGTCAAAGCCAAGGGAGGCAAGGTGAAGGTGAACCTGGCGCGCGACAGGCGCCTGCTGCCAGGGGAGCACGAGAAGATCGTGGCGGTGCTGTCGGGCTATGAGCGGCCGGATCGCGCGCGCGGCCTCGAACTCAAGGGCGGCGATGCGTTGCTGACCTTGTACCTGCTGATCCTGAACACGGGACTACGGCTCAGGGAGGCGTACACCCTGACCAGGGGCCAGATTGACATGGAGAACAAGGTGATCCATGCCAAGGAGACCAAGCAGTGGCGTGGGAAGATTTCTTATCGGGATGTCCCGATGCGCCCCGAAGTGCATCAGGCGCTTTCCTCGTACTTTGCATCGCGGCCGCCGTTTGAACCCGACGCGCACATCCTTCCGTTCCTCCACGAAGAAGGGATCGAGGAAGGGAAAATGGGCTTGGTGCGTACCAGTCAACGGCTGTCATTCCGTTTCAGGATCGCTTTCGAGTACATGGACATCGTTGGCCTCCATGAACATGACCTGAGACACGAAGCTACGTGCCGATGGCTGGAGCTGAAAGACAAAGACGGGCGCGATCTGTTCCGACTGGAGGAGCTGAACAAGATCATGGGATGGAAGCCGGGCTCGGTGATGGCCCAGCGCTACGCCAGCTTCAGGGGCGTGGACCTTGCGCAAAGGCTTTGGCCGGCACCGGAAGCGGTGGAGGCGTCTGTCGCCGCGGCTTGATCGGTATGTCCAGGCGCGGCACCGACTTTCGGGCGTTGAGGTCCTGGCGCCGCTCTTCCGCCTCTTTCCGGGCGCGGTCGGCAATGTAGGCCAGCAGGTCGGCCTTCACGTAGATCCAGCCGCGGCCGAATTTCATCCCCGGTAACTCGCCGGTTCGGGTCAGTTCCTCGATACGTTGCTCGGTGCAGTGCAGGAGTTCGGCGCACTGTTCGGCGTTGATCGTTTCGTCGGTCATGTGGCACCGCCTTGCTGATGGTGCTCGCGGCGCTCGGGCGGATCGAACACCATGGAGCTGCCCACCCACGAGCCATTCTTGACTTTGTGGTGTGCCGCGTTCTCGCTACAACCTAACCCAAGATGTGGCCAGATGGGCTCAAACGTTTTCACCAAGCAGTTCATTCCAGTACCCTGCCAGCACCGGCCGATTTGGTCGACGCCAATGGAGTCTTACCTTTGGCATCTCCTCGCCGGAATCCTCGGTCCCTGGCCATGAACGCTGCCAGCATGTGCGGAATCAGCGCCAGCGCATCCGTCGCCTCGCCATAGGTCTGAGCGTGCAGAGCGGCGTAGCGATCCAGTTCGGACTTGAGGTCGGACGGACAAGAGAAGGTCAGCTTGACGCTTTCGGTCTTGGGCAGAGGCCCCAGTCGAAGCTTGTGGTTCGTGCTCATCGCGGCGTCCCCCGGACGAAAAACAGCGGCTGGTAGGGCCTCAGCACCAGGTCGCGGTTGACGATGACGCGCATGGGCAAGCCGGGCCGCGCGGTCAGCGTGGGTTGGATGTTCAGGTTGCGGCGGGTCACCTCCTGACCGATCTGGTTCACGCTGTCTTGCAGGCTGTCCCGTCCGGCGATCACGATGCGGTTGCCGTCCTGCCGGTTCTCGGGCGCGGCCAGCTCGGCACCGATGCCCAGCAGCGAGGTCAGTGCGGCCCCTGCGAAGACGCGATCCCAGTGCCAGTCCACGCCATCTTCGAGCCCGGCCCGGCCGGCAGGGTCGGAACCCACCAGGTTGTCCAGTGTCAGTGACGACGTGTCGGGCAGGATCACCCGGTTCCACACCACCTGCACCCGGCTCTGGCCATAGCTCACCTGGCTGTTGTAGCGCCCGAGGATGCGAGAGCCCTGCGGGATCAGCAGGTGTTTGCCGGTGGCGGTGTCGTAGACCGGCTCGGTGACCGTGGCGATCACGTCGCCGGGCAGGTCGGACTGGATGCCGGTGACCAAGGCACCGGCGATCACCGTGCCCGCCATCACCTGGTACGGCGAGGCGGGCAGTTGCAGCGAGCCGGAATTGCGTGTTTCCGTGGAAGCGGTTTTCTGGAAAGCCTCCTTCTGGTCTTGCCGGTTCTGTGACGCCGTGGCGTCGGCACCGCTGGCCTGCGCCGGCGTGGACGCCGGGCCAGCCGCCATGGGGTCGAAACCCGTCAGGTCGCTGGGCACCGAGCTCGGGGTGCCAGGGGCCGCAGAGGTCGGCGCAGCAGTTGTCGCGCGCTGCGAACCATTGCGAAAGAACACCGATGCGGCGGCAGCTTGCTCGGACTCCTTGCGCCGGGCATCGCGCTCTGACGCGGCAGGGTCGTGTCCCGGCGGCGAATAGCTCGGCACCACCGGCTGTTGCGATTTGACGATGGCTGGGCCCAGGTCGCCGGGCAGGGGTGGCCCCAACTCCGGTACCGGTGCGGGTTGTTGCAGCTTGGAGTAGTCCGCCGGCAGCTGCCCCAGGCCTTCGGACCGCGAGACGCGATCAACGTTGAACAGCTCGGCGGGTTCGCTGGACTCCCGGCGGGTTTTGGGCTGCAGCGACCAGACCGTCGCTCCCAGCACGCCCAAGGCCAGCAGACCCGCCAGCAGCGCAAGGCTGCGGCGATTGAGCCGGGTCACCGGGCGTGGCTGGGCGCGCAGCGCCATCGAATCGGGAGACACCTTGGCCGCTGCAGGGCGGCCGGGCGCGCCCGACGGTGCAGGGTCGTGCATGGGCATGTTCAGTTCCTCCGAGTGGTCGGCGTCCATCCGTCCGTGCGCTCGATGCGGACCACGTCGCCCTTGTCGGCGCCCAGCCGCAGTTCTGCCGCACCAAACAGGCGGTCGACGATGTAGTAGGGCGAGCGGAAGCGGTAGTTCACCAACTGCCCGTCGCCCTGCGCGCCGATCACGAACAGCGGCGGCAACTCGCCTTGCGCGATGCCAGCCGGGAACTGGATGTAGACCTTCTCGCCATCGTCAAAGGCCCGCAGAGGCTTCCAGGGCGGCGTGCTGCCGCTGATAGCGTAGCGAAAGCGCAGGCGCTCCAGCGACAGCCCAGCGTCCACGGGCGCTGCCGTCTTTGCCGCCTGGGCCTGGCGCTGCAAGGCCAGCATGCGGTCTTTGGGGTAATCCCAGGACACCGAGGCCATCCATGCTTTCTCGGTCGAGGTCAGTTCGATCAGATAGGTGCGCCGGTTGGTGGTGATCACCAGGTTGGTCTTCAGGCCGGTGCGCACCGGCTTGACCAGCACGTTCACGCGCAGCGCATCGCCGGCTCCGCTGGACGTGTCGCCGACGATCCAGCGCACCGTATCACCGGCTGCCACCGTGACCAGCTCTTCGCCCGCCTGCAGCGAAATCACCGTCACGCGACCTGGCGCGGCATAGACCTGGTACAGCGCGCCGTCCGTGTAGGGCCATACCTGGATCGCATTGACGTAGCCCTCACGCGTCGGTGCGACCCGGGCCTCTTCGTTGGCCCTTGACACCCGCAGCCGTTCGTCCACGGGCTCGGGCACGGGCGGCTTGTCCTGCGCTGCAGGCAGCAGCTTCATCTGCGAGGGCATGGGCAGCACCTGCGGTACCGCGACCACCTCCACCGGCTGGGGCGGCTCGGGCAGGGGCTGCGCCATCACCGGCTCGTCAAGTGGAATCACTGGTGGTGGCGTGCCTGGCGACGCGCAACCCGTCAGAGTGGCGGCAACGGCGATCGCACTGAAGAGCAAGCGATGGGTCTGGTTCGGAGTGTTCATGGTTTGCTTCCTTCATTCGCATCCAGTTCTCGGGTCCAGGACAGGCCGTTGACGTAGATGCCCAGGGGATTCTTGCGCAGGCGCTGCTCGGTGCGCGGCGTCTGCAGCACGATCGAGACCACGGCTGTCCACCGCTCGGTGCCGGCTGGTGCGCCGTTGACGAAGCGCTGCTCGGTCCAGCGCACGTTGAACGAGGCATCGCTGGCCCGGACCACGCTGGTGATCTGTACCGTCGCAGACTCCTTGCCCACCCGCACGAACGGATCGTTGGTGCGGGCGTATTCGTTGAGCACGGCGGCCCCGCGGTCGGTCGTGTAGTCGTAGGCGTCCAGCCAGTTCTGCCGCACCACGATCGGGTCGATGGACAGCGAACGCACCAGCGTCACGAAGCGGGCCAGGTGGTGCGCGATCTGCGCATCGCCGGGGCGGTAGGGTGAGGCAGCCTCGCCCACGGTGCGCACCTGACCTGCCTGATCCACCTCCACCACGTAGGGCGTCACGATGGACTGTGCCGAGCGCCAGACCAGACCACCGGCCATCAATAAGGCCAGCGACAGACAGCCAAAGGCCATCAGGCGCCAGTTGCGGGCCTGCACGCGGGCCGATCCGATGCGCTCGTCCCAGGCCTGTGCGGCCGATTGGTAGGGGGTGGCAGGCTGCGGCGTGTCGGCATAGCGCACCTGCGGTCGTTTGAATCGCATGCTGGGTTCTCCTCAGGAATCCGAATCACGAAGGCTGGGCCCGCTGCCCGAGCCGCCCCCATCGCCACCGCGCAGGGTGTGCGAGGCCGTCGTGGCGGCGTGCCCCATCTGCTGGCGCCGGCGCATGCGCTGCGCCCAGGCGGGCTCGGTGGCGGGCGCTGAGGTGGATGTGCTCGAAGTGGCCGATTCGGCGCTCGATGCCGCAGCAGGCGCAGCGGCCTCCGCCACGAAACCCGACACCTTGTCTTTCACGGTCTTCGCACCTTCGGCCAGTTTTTGTCCCACCGCGCTGGCGCCTGTGCGGGCCGCGTAGGCCACGCCGGCCCCGGCGGCGCGCAGCGGACCGCCAGAGGAAGCGGCAGCGCCGGCCTCGTAGGCGGATTTCGCGCCGGCCGCGAGGCCACTGGCCGAACGGGCCGCCGAAGCGCCACTGCTGATCGTGGCGCGTGCCGCGCCCGGCGCCATGCGTGCGCCGGCGGCCACAGCCGCACCGGCACCTGCCATGGCAGCGCCTCCGGCCACCGCCAGACCCGTGGCCCCCAGCGCCGTGCCGGCCACCGCGCCCGCACCCAGCTGCGGTGCCCCCGACACCAGGCCAGTCGCGATGCCGGGCCCGAAGATGCCCAGTCCCAGCAATGACAGTGAGGCCAGCATCACCACCAGCGCGTGGTCGATGGAGGGCTCGGCTGGTGCCGTCTGGAACTGGGCGAACAACCCTGTGCCGATGC
Source organism: Hydrogenophaga sp. FG152 (assembly GCF_057809615.1). NCBI lineage: Bacteria > Pseudomonadati > Pseudomonadota > Betaproteobacteria > Burkholderiales > Comamonadaceae > Hydrogenophaga > Hydrogenophaga sp. FG152. Next base: position 131,250 of record NZ_JBMDKH010000009.1, read on the forward strand.
CCACGATCACCGCGAGCACCAGCACCTTGATGCCCGAAGACACCACGTTGCCCAGCACCTTCTCGGCCAGGAAGGTGGTCTTGTTCCACAAGGCAAAGGGCACCAGCACGAAGCCGGCCAGCGTCGTCAGCTTGAATTCCAGCAGCGTCACGAAGAGCTGCACGGCCAGCACGAAGAAGCTCACGATTACCGTGAGCCAGGCCAGGAACAGCACCACGATGGGTGCGATGTTGATGAACACCTCCGGAAAGCCGGACAGGTCGCTGATCTGCTGCAGGATGGGGGCCGCCGCATCGATGCCGGCCTTGGCCAGGTGGCCCGGCTGCAGGAAGGAGGCCAGGCTCATGCCCGAGCCACTGGCCTGCAGGCCCAGGCCAGCGAACGAGCGGAACACGATGCCCGACAGGCTGTTGAAGTTGCCGATGATGTAGGCGAAGGCACCCACATAAAGCACCTTGCGGATCAGCTTCGCCATCACGTCCTCGCCCTGGCCGGTGGCATGGCCCATGGCCCAGAACAGGCCGACCAAGGTCATGTCGATGGCCACCAGCGTGGCGGTGAGGAAGGCGACCTCGCCGTTCAGCAACCCGAAACCCGAGTCGATGTAGGTGGAGAACGTGTTCAGGAAGCGGTCGATGACGGCGACGTCGTCCATGGCAGGGCCTCCGGTGGTTCAGTGGCCGTAGAAGCTCACGCCCTGTGGCGTGTAGCCCGTGCCGCTGCCGATGAATCGGCGCGTCACCTCGCGGCCGCGCTCGATGGCCGCAGCCTGCCGGGCCAGCTCCAGCGAGGCTGCGCGGTCCTGCGTCAGCATCAGCTGCTGCGACTGGATGGACTGCTTGGCCTGCAGGGCCAGCAACTGGTTGGTGGCCTGCATGGCCTGCAGCGCTCCGGTGGCCGACTGGCTCTGGCTGACCAGGTCGGCCAGCACGCCTTCGTCCAGGCTCAGGTTCTGCGACACCTGGGCCTGCATCTGCATGGCGGTCTGCAGGCCATTGAGCGTGTTCTTCCAACGCTGGCGCGCGTCCTGGAACATCTGGTTGCCACTCACCGTGGCGGCGTACTGCTCGGGATAGAGGCGGGCGAACTCGGCGTCGAGGTTCGATACCTGGTAGGCCAGGCCCTGGGCCTGGGCGATCAATTGCCGCGTCGTGTCCAGCGTCGAGCGCAGGCGGTTGACGACGTTGAATGGCAGGCTCGCCAGGTTGCGCGCCTGGTTGATCAGCATCTGCGCCTCGTTCTGCAACTGGCGGATCTGGTTATTGATCTGCTCCAGTGTGCGCGCAGCGGTCATGGTGTTCTGCACCAGGTTGACCGGGTCCAGCACGATGTCGCCCACGCCGAAGAGTGCGTGTGCGGGCTGCGTGACGCCCAGGGTCAGCGCGGCGGCGGTGGCCAGCGCTGTCAGGCGGGACTTGAGGGCTCGGGCGGGGAACTGAAAGCTCATGGCGTTTCTCCTGAAGGTCGGGCATGCCCGGGTTGGTGGTGGGTGTGTTGGTGAAAGAGATCGGCCGCCCAGTCCAGGCCACGGCGGCGCAGCCAGGCCGGGGCGAAGCCCTCGGGCGGGTGCGAAGCCAGCACCTCGTCGATAAGGCGCTGGTCCTGCGGTGTCGAGGCTCCGGCGAAGGCCAGGGCCACGGCGCGCAGGTCCAGATCGAACAGGCGGTTGCCCAGCCGGGATTGGTAGTAGTAGTCGCGCTTGGGCACGGCGGTGGCCACGATCTCGATCTGGCGGCGGTTCAGGCCGAAGGCCTCGTAGATCGAGCGCACCTGGGGTTCGGTGGCCTGCGGGTTGGGCAGGAAGATGCGGCTCGCGCAGCTCTCCACGATGGCCGGAGCGATGCTCGATCCCTGGACGTCGGCCAGGCTCTGCGTGGCGAACAGCACCGACACGTTCTTCTTGCGCAGCGTCTTGAGCCACTGGCGGATGCGCGCCGCGAACACCGGGTCGTCCAGGAACAGCCAGGACTCGTCCAGCATCAGCAGGGTGGGGGCACCATCGAAGCGTGCCTCCAAGCGTGCGAACAGGTAGCCCAGCACGGCCATCACCGCCGCACGGCTGCCCATCAGCTCTTCCATCTCGAAGCACTGCACGTCGGCAGTGCCCAGGCGGTCGTGATCAGCGTCCAGCAGCTTGCCGTGGGCGCCGCCCAGCACGTAGGGGGCGAGCGCCTGGCGCAGCGCGTTGGACTGCAGCAGCACCGACAGACCGGTGAGCGTGCGCTGCTCGCGCGGCGCGCCGGCCAGGCTGCCCAGCGCCGACCAGATTGCAGCCTTCTCGTCCGGCCCCACGGCCACGCCCTCGTGCACCAGCCGGCCTTCGACCCACTCGGCGGCCCAGCTGCGGTAGCCCTCCTGGTCGATGCCGGCCAGTGGCTGAAAAGCGATGTCGCCGTCGCTGCCCAGGTCGTAGTGCTCGCCACCGAGGCCGAGCACCGTGGCGCGCATGGACCGGCCCATGTCGAACGCGAAGATGCGCGAACCGGGGTAGCGCCGGAACTGCAGGGCCAGCAAGGCCAGCAGCACCGACTTGCCCATGCCGGTTGGTCCCACCACCAGGGTGTGGCCCACGTCACCGACGTGGGTCACCAGCCGAAACGGCGTGGAGCCCTCGGTGCGGGTCACGACCAGGGGCGGACCGTCCAGGTGCCGGTTGCGCTCCGGTCCCGCCCACACCGCCGACACCGGCATCAGGTGCGCCAGGTTCAGTGTCGAGACGATGGGCTGGCGCACGTTGGCGTAGGCGTTGCCTGGGATTGACGACAGCCAGGCCTCCACCGCGTTCAGCGTCTCCGGGATGGTGACGAAGCCGCGCCCCTGGATCACGCGTTCGGCCCTGCGCAACTTCTCGTCGGCAGCGCTCGCGTCGGCATCGAGCACTGTGACCGTGGCGGTCACGTAGCCAAAGGCCACCTGGTCGCCGCCCAGCTCCTGAAGGGCCGCATCGGCATCGGCCGCTTTGTTGCCGGCGTCGGTGTCCACCAGCGGCGACTCCTGCTGGAATATCGTCTCGCGCAGCAGGGCCAGCACGTTCTTGCGCTTGGCGAACCACTGCCGGCGCAGCCGGCCCAGCTCCTTCTCGGCCTCTGCCTTGTCCATGCACAGGAAGCGCGTGGACCAGCGGTAACCGAAGCCGAGCCGGTTCAGATCGTCCAGCACGCCGGGCCAGGTGGACGTGGGGAACCCGCGCACCGTGGCCACCCGCAGATGCGCGTCACCCAGCATGGGCGCCAGACCGCCCAGCAGGGAGGCATCGGCCAGCAGCGCATCGAGGTGGAAGGGCACCTCGGGAACGGCCACCGGGTAGGTGCGTGGCGACACCGTGGTATGCAGGTAGCTCAACGTGTCGGCGTCCTGCAGCCAGGCGATCTCCGGCATCACGCCGTCGAGCAGGTCGAATACGCGGTCGGTCTCGGCGATGAAGGCGGCCAGCCGTTCGCGCCAGTCCACACCGTTGCTGGAGCGGTTTTCGTAGAGCAGGTTGGCGGCCCGTGCGCGCGATTCCTCGGGCGGCAGGTACTGCAGCGTGAAGTGGTAGCGGCTCTCGAAGTGGCTGGCCGATTCTTCGAAGGCTGCGCGCCGCTCTTCGTCCACCAGCCACGACAGCGCGTCCGGAAAGGACGAGCGCGGGTAGTCGGCGGCTAGTCGGCGCTCGGCGTCCACGTACAGCGCCCAGCCCGACCCCAGACGGCGCAGCGCGTTGTTCAGGCGCGCGGTGGTGGCAACCAGCTCGCCCTGCGTGGCACTGTCCAGGTCCGGCCCTCGAAAGCGTGCGGTGCGCTGGAACGAGCCGTCCTTGTTCAGCACCACGCCGGGCGCTACCAGTCCGGCCCAAGGCAGCCAGTCGGCCAGCAGGGCGGGGCGTTGCCGGTACTCGGAGAGGTTGAGCATGGCGTCGTCCTCACACGTCCAGCAGAGGCTTGTGCTTCAGGTGCCGGGCAAACACCGCCATGAACTGCGGATCGGCCCGCGCACCCCAGACAGCAAGCGAATGGCCCACGATCCACAGCACAGCGCCCGGAATCCACAGCTGCAAGCCCAGACCCACTGCGGCGGCCAGCGTCCCGTTGGCGATGGCTACCGTGCGCGGCGCGCCGCCCATCAGGATGGCCTCGGTCAGCGAGCGGTGCAGCGGAATCTCGAAGCCGCTGGCCAGTGAGGTGGCGTGCTCGGCACCGCCGCTCATACCAGCGCCCCGCCCGAGAAGCTGAAGAAGCTCAGGAAGAAGGACGAGGCCGCGAAGGCGATCGACAGACCGAAGACGATCTGGATCAGCTTCCGAAAGCCGCCAGAGGTGTCACCGAAGGCCAGGGCCAGGCCGGTGGCGATGATGATGATCACGGCCACGATGCGGGCCACCGGACCCTGGATCGAGTCCAGGATGGATTGCAAAGGCCCCTCCCAGGGCATGCTGGAACCGGCTGCCTTGGCCGTGCCGGCCAGGCTCAGCATGATGGATGCGGTGAGCAGACCCTGGCGGGCGGGCTGCATCAGCCGGTTCAAGCGGCGCAGCCGGGCTGTTCGCGAGGACACCAGCAGACGGGTGAACGGTTGGGCAAAGGAGCGCAGGGCAAGCGAAGGGGTCATGAAAGATCTCCGGGTGGGGTTGAGGAAGGGGAGTGCTCCGCTGAAGGCGGGGAGGGCGTTGGCAGTTCAGGCAATGGCTCGTTCACCGACACCAGGTGGTAGCCGGTGCTGTCGTGTCCGGTGACGTGGGCAATCGTCTCGATGCGGCGCTTGCGCCCGCGACCGGCGATGTACACCACCACGTTGATCGCCTCGGCGATCAGGGCGCGCGGCGGGTTCACCGCGACCTCCAGGATCAGTTGCTCCACCCGCAGCAACGCTCCGAGTGCGGAGCCGGCATGAATGGTGGCGATGCCGCCAGGGTGGCCGGTGCCCCAGACCTTGACCAGGTCCAGCGCTTCGCCGCCCCGCACCTCGCCCACCACCACGCGGTCGGGCCGCAGCCGCATCGTGGCGCGCACCAGCTCGGTCATCGAGACGGCACCCGCGCGCGTGCGCAGCGGCACGTGGTCGCGCGCGGAGCACTGCAGTTCGATCGTGTCTTCGAGCACCAGCACCCGGTCGCCGGTGGCGGCGATCTCGGCCAGCAGCGCATTGGCCAGTGTGGTCTTGCCGGTGCTGGTGCCTCCCGCGATCAGGATGTTCTGCCGCTCGTGCACGGCCCGACGCAGGAAATCGGCCTGCTCTGGGCTCATCATCCCGTCGGCCACGTAGCGGTCCAGCGGGATCACGCCCACGGCGCGCTTGCGCAGCGCGAAGGCCGGCCCCGGTGCCGCCGGCGGCAGCACACCCTCGAAGCGTTCACCCGTCTCGGGCAACTCGGCGGTGAGCAGCGGCTGGCCCCGGTGCACCTCGGCACCCACGTGGGCCGCCACCAGGCGAATGATGCGTTCACCATCGGCCGCCGACAGCGTCATGCCCGTCGGTGCTCGCCCGGTCGAGAGCCGGTCGATCCAGAGCGTGCCATCGGGGTTGAGCAGCACCTCCACCACATCCCGGTCTTCCAGCGCGGCCGCGATCACCGGCCCCATCGCCGTGCGCAGCATGCGGACACGGCGGTCGAGCGTGGTCTTTTCGGGGCTGGGTGGGAGGGCCGTCATGGGGTTGGGCCCTCGTTCGGTTGGGTCGAGTCCACGCTGTCAGTTGGCGCGGCTGCGGCCTCATCCAGTTGCCGGTTCAGGCCTTGCTCCTGTGGATGCAGTTCCTCAATCACGTCGCGCACCAGGCTGCGACCGCGCAGCAGGTGGCGGCTCAGTTGTTCGACGAACTGTTCGAAGCGCGCCTTGCCTTGTGCGCGGGCCGCATCCTGATGGCTTTCAGGCACCGGTGTGCTGACGGTCAGGTAGTAGCGGATGAACAGCGCCAGCGTCTCAATCTCGATGTTCTGGTCGCGCTCCAGCCGCTCGAACTGGCGCGAGAGACGGTCCAGCCGCTTGGCGATGGCGGCCTCCCGTTGGTCGCCCGAGTCCGGCGACAGCCACGAGGACAGCGCTGCTGCAACGATGGACGACTTGGAAACGCCCTTCTTGGCGGCCACCTCTTCGAGGCGGCGCGCGTGCTCGGGCGGGATGAACAGGTTCAGGCGGTACTGGCTCATAGTGCGATGCCGTCGTCGGGGTCGAGTGCGGCCAGGCGCGCCGCGCGCTGCGGGGCCGGGTCGATCTGGCGGGGGAGGGGCAGGGGGGCGTCGTCGTCATCGAGCAGTGCCAGGTCATTGGTCAGTGCGTCGAGCGTGGGGCTGTGCGTCGCAATCTCCGTCAGTTCTGGCTGCAGGCGGGGACCGCCTTCGTCGGCATCTATGCCAGGCATGAAGGCTGTGTTGGATGCAGTAGGTGCCAACGGCGCGGCCAGTTCGCCCCAGTCGTCAGCCCGCACCGGTGGCGCATCGGGGTAGGGGCCCGCAATTAGGACGGGCGGCGGCAACACGCGGCGCTTGAAGTTCGCGTCGGCGTAGTAGCGCAGCTTGCGGGCCTTGACCGGTGGCGTGCTGGAGACCATCACCACCGCTTCGTCGGGTGGCAGCTGCATCACCTCGCCAGGCGTCAGCAGCGGGCGCGCCGTCTCCTGGCGCGAGACCATCAGGTGACCCAGCCAGGGCGCCAGCCGATGGCCGGCGTAGTTGCGCTGGGCGCGCAGCTCGGTGGCCGTGCCCAGTGTCTCGGAAATGCGCTTGGCCGTGCGTTCGTCGTTGGTGGCAAAGGTCACCCGCACGTGGCAGTTGTCCAGGATCGAGTGGTTCTGGCCGTAGGCCTTGTCGATCTGGTTCAGGCTCTGCGCGATCAGGAAGCTGCGGATGCCGTAGCCCGCCATGAAGGCCAGCGCGGTCTCGAAGAAGTCAAGACGACCCAGCGCCGGGAACTCGTCGAGCATCAGCAGCAGCTTGTGCCGTCGCGCGATGCCGTCGGAGCCATCCAGCGACTCGGTCAGCCGCCGTCCCACCTGATTCAGGATCAACCGGATCAACGGCTTGGTACGGCTGATGTCGGAGGGCGGCACCACCAGGTACAGCGACACCGGGTGCGCGGTCGAGATCAGGTCGGCAATGCGCCAGTCGCAGCGGGAGGTCACCTTGGCCACCGTCGGGTCGCGGTATAGACCCAGGAAGCTCATCGCGGTGGAGAGCACACCCGAGCGCTCGTTCTCACTCTTGTTGAGCACCTCGCGCGCGGCGGATGCGACGACGGGGTGCGGGCCACCGCCTTGCGCGTTCGCCAGGTGAGGCGTCGTCATCATCCGGTGCAGCGTCACCTCGAAAGGGCAGGCCGGATCGGACAGGAAGTTGGCCACGCCGCGCAGCGTCTTGTCTTCGCCCGCGTAGAGCACGTGCAGGATGGCCCCCACCAGCAGCGCGTGCGAAGTCTTCTCCCAATGATTGCGGCGCTCCAGTGCGCCCTCCGGGTCCACCAGGATGTCAGCGATGTTCTGCACGTCGCGCACTTCGTGTTCACCACGTCGAACCTCCAGCAGGGGGTTGTATGCGGCCGATCGCGCATCGGTGGGGTTGAACAGCAGGCAGTGCGAGAAGCGCGAGCGCCAGCCGGCCGTCAACTGCCAGTTCTCGCCCTTGATGTCGTGGATGACGGCCGAGCCGGGCCACGACAACAGCGTGGGCACCACCAGGCCGACGCCCTTGCCCGAACGTGTGGGCGCAAACGCCAGCACGTGTTCCGGCCCGTCATGGCGCAGGTAGTGCTCACCATGCTGGCCGAGGAACACTCCGCCGGGGCGGTTCAGGCCCGCCTGGCGCACGTCATCTGCCGTGGCCCAGCGGGCGGTTCCGTAGGTGGTGACCAGTCGCGACTGCCGCGAGCGCCAGACCGACATACCCACCGCCACGCCCACCGAGGCCAGGCCGCTGCCGCCTGCTATCGCGCCGCCCACGTCGAAGACATCGGGTGCGTAGGCGTCGAAGAAGAACCACCATTCGAAAAGGCGCCAGGGATGGTAGACCGGCGAGCCGAAGGCCTCGAACCACGGAGTGCCCAGACGCGCCTGATGGCCGAGTGCCGTAGCGGTCCACTGGGTTGCACCCCACACGCCGACCACGACGACGCCCAGAACCGCCGCGATCTGACCGTAGAGAACCCCCTGGTGGCTTTTGCCCTGAGCCTGCACCTTGACCTCCGATTCTGTGGCCCGCCATGCGGAGCCATGCGCGCGGCACGAAGGTGTGCCGCACGCATGAGCATCAAGGCTGGCTATCGGTGGGTCAAAGTCCGAAATCGACAGGCTCGCAACTCGGCCTGCAAGAATGCAAGTGGCAGCGTGCTGCCGCGTGTCATGGCTCCCTGAAACGATGCGCTTAGCACCGCTTCCATGCGCGAGATGAGTGCCACCGAGTGTGGCCACGAACGCAAGTTCAGAACTTGGGCGATTCCTTGGGTGGGTTGTACGGCACCTTGCCGTCCCCGAAAAATCGTCGCTTCGAGGCCTCGGCCACGCGGTCACAAAGTTCGTCGCCCAGTTTCGTGCGCTCGGTCTTGCACTGCTCTCTCAGCAGCTTCAACCGTTCTGGATCGGCCATAAACGATTCCAGCGAATCAGTGGGCTGCTGCTTGCCGCAGGCCGACAGAAGGAGGGTGGCCGAGGTAACTGCCAAGGCTGCTTTCCATTTGTGAAGCTTTTTCATGTCGTACTCCCTGGTGAAGTGTCCTGAGCATCATTGGCCGGCCGATCCGGCGCGTTTATGAGTGCTCTTTCTACGAAACGTCGCAAGGTCTCAGACGGGTCACCGATACGGTGGATCAGGTAGGTGGTCAGCAACGGTGTGCGGCCTGCCAATGGCCTGGTGACGATTTCTGGGTGGCTGCTGGTTGATACGTGTGCCTCTGTCGAAAAGCCCAACCCGTATCCCGCTGCCACTAGCGTCACCATGAGGTCGTGACTGGCGACTCGCTCAGCCACGATGGGCTCCATGTCAGTCGCGCGAAGTACCCGGTCCAGCTGGCGACAGCAGCCCTCGCAGACCTCAGGGTCGCACAGCACCAGTGGGTAGCGCAGGACCTCGTTCAGCGGCGGTTTCTCGTAGGCCAACAAGGGGTGACGCAAAGGCATCACCACCACTATCGTGTCGCTCCATGCCGGCACAGCAGACAGAGCCTCGCCGACATCCGTCCATTGGGAAAACCCCAAGTCATACAAGTCGGATTCGAGGCCCTTGATCTGCTGCGCCAGCGGAACCTCGTATAGGCGGATTTCCGTATCTGGCTCCTCTTCACGGCAACCCGATAGCAATGCAGTGAGACGGGCCTGCGAGATGTCTTCGGACAGCGCGATGCGCAACTGCCTCTGGTAACCGGCCGACACGGCCCGTACGCTGTCACGAGCCTGGGTCAGCGCAGCGAACACGCGTGGCACGTGATCCATGAAGACCTGACCAGAACGGGTCAGGCGCGTGCTGCGGGTGTTGCGGTCGAAGAGGCGGACCCCCAGCTCTTCTTCCAGTTCCTTGATCGCCCGCGAAAGTGGCGACTGTTCAATGTGAAGCTTCTCAGCGGCTCTGGCGAAGTGCAGTTCCTGAGCGACCGCCAAGAAGCACCGAAGGTGCCTCAGTTCCATTGTTTTCCCTGAATGTTTTCATTTTCTGCTTCAAGCTACTTCTGTTCTTAAATCGCTACCACCAGCTCGGGCACAGCGGTGAACAGGTCGGCCTCCAGGCCGTAGTCGGCCACGCTGAAGATCGGCGCCTCGGGGTCCTTGTTGATCGCCACGATCACCTTCGAATCCTTCATGCCCGCCAGGTGCTGGATCGCACCCGAGATGCCCGCGGCGATGTACAGCTGCGGCGCCACGATCTTGCCCGTCTGACCCACCTGCAGGTCGTTCGGGGCGTAGCCCGCGTCCACCGCCGCGCGGCTGGCACCGATGGCCGCGCCCAGCTTGTCGGCCAGCGGGGTCATCACTTCGTTGAACTTCTCGCTGCTGCCCAGCGCACGGCCACCGCTGACGATGATCTTGGCCGCCGTCAGTTCCGGGCGGTCGCTCTTGGCGATTTCGCTGCCCAGGTAGCTGCTCTTGCCGTTGCCCGCTGCGGCCGCAACCGGTTCCACGGCGGCCGATCCACCCTGGCCTGCCGGGTCGAAGCCGGTGGTGCGCACGGTGATGACTTTGGTGGCGTCGCCGCTCTGCACGGTGGCGATGGCGTTGCCGGCGTAGATGGGGCGCTCGAAGGTATCTTGGCTGATGACCTTGGTGATGTCGCTGATCTGCGCGACGTCGAGCTTGGCGGCCACGCGCGGAGCCACGTTCTTGCCGCCGGCCGTGGCAGGGAACAGGATGTGGCTGTAGGCATTGGCGATGGCCAGCACCTGGGCGGCGACGTTTTCGGCCAGGCCGTGGGCGAAGCCTTCGCCATCGGCGTGGATGACTTTGGCGACACCGGCGATCTGGGCGGCGGCGGCTGCAGCGGCAGCGGCGTTGTGGCCGGCCACCAGCACGTGCACGTCACCGCCGCAGGCAGCGGCGGCGGACACGGTGTTGAGGGTCGCGCCCTTGATGGCGGCGTTGTCGTGTTCGGCAATGACGAGTGCGGTCATGTTGTTTCTTCCTCAGATCACTTTGGCTTCGTTCTTGAGCTTGTCCACCAGGGCGGTCACATCGGGCACCTTCACGCCGGCGCCGCGCTTGGCCGGTTCGGCGACCTTCAGAGTCTTCAGGCGCGGCGCCACATCGACACCGAGGTCGGCCGGCTTGACAGTCTCCAGCGGCTTCTTCTTGGCCTTCATGATGTTGGGCAGCGTCACATAACGCGGCTCGTTCAGGCGCAGGTCGGTGGTGACCACGGCCGGCAGCGAGACTTCCAGCGTCTCCAGGCCACCATCGATTTCGCGGGTGACCTTGGCCTTGTCACCAGCGACTTCCACTTTGGATGCGAAGGTGGCCTGCGGCAGGTCGGCCAGGGCCGCCAGCATCTGGCCGGTCTGGTTGGCGTCGTCGTCGATCGCCTGCTTGCCCAGGATGATCAGACCCGGTTGTTCCTTGTCCACCAGGGCCTTGAGCAGCTTGGCCACGGCCAGGGGCTGCAGCTCGACATCGGTCTCGACCAGGATGGCGCGGTCGGCACCGATGGCCATGGCCGTGCGCAGGGTTTCCTGGCACTGGGCCACGCCGCAGGAAACGGCGATGACCTCGGTGGCCGCACCTTTCTCCTTCAGGCGCACGGCTTCTTCCACTGCGATCTCGTCAAACGGGTTCATGCTCATCTTGACGTTGGCGATGTCCACGCCGGTGCCGTCGCTCTTGACGCGCACCTTGACGTTGTAGTCCACCACGCGTTTGACGGGGACGATGATTTTCATGGTGTGGATCCCTTCAGACGCGTTCGACGATCAAGGCAATGCCCTGCCCCACGCCGATGCACATGGTGCACAGCGCGTAGCGACCGCCGGTGGCGTGCAGGCGGTTGACCGCCGTGGTGGCCAGGCGCGCGCCGCTGGCGCCCAGCGGGTGACCCAGCGCGATGGCGCCGCCCCAGGCGTTCACGCGCTCATCGTCGTCTTTCAACCCCAAGGTGCGCAGCACCGCCAGGCCTTGCGCGGCGAAGGCTTCGTTGAGTTCGATCACGTCCAGCTGTTCGAGCGTCAGACCGGTGAGCGCCAGCACCTTCTGCGTCGCGGGCGCCGGGCCGATGCCCATGATGCGCGGTGCCACCCCCGCCGTGGCCATGCCCACGATGCGGGCCCTGGGGGTCAATCCGTTCTTCGCGGCGGTGGCTTCGTCGGCCAGCAGCAGCGCGCAGGCGCCGTCGTTCACGCCGCTGGCGTTGCCCGCCGTCACGGTGCCGTCGGGCCGCACCACACCTTTCAGTTTGGCCAGCGTTTCCAGGCTGGTTTCGCGCGGGTGTTCGTCGGTGTCCACGATCAGGGCGTCGCCCTTCTTCTGCGGGATGCTCACAGCACAGATCTCGCGCGCCAGGTGCCCGGCCTTGATCGCGGCCACGGCCTTCATCTGGCTGGCTAGGGCCATGCGGTCCTGGGCTTCGCGCTCGATCTTGAAATCGGTCGCCACGTTCTCGGCCGTCTCGGGCATGGAGTCCACACCGTACTGGGCTTTCATGAGCTTGTTGACGAAGCGCCAGCCGATGGTGGTGTCGTAGACGGCGTTGTTGCGACTGAAGGCGCTCTCGGCTTTGGGCATCACGAAGGGCGCGCGGCTCATGCTTTCCACCCCGCCCGCGATCATCAGGCCGGCTTCACCGGCCTTGATGGCGCGTGCAGCTGTGCCGATGGCGTCCAGCCCCGAACCACACAGGCGGTTGACGGTACCGCCGGGTACTTCCAGCGGCAGACCTGCGAGCAGGCTGCTCATACGGGCGACGTTGCGGTTGTCTTCGCCGGCCTGGTTGGCACAGCCGTAGATCACATCCACAACAGACGCCCAGTCCACGTTCGGGTTGCGGACCATCAGTGCTCGCAAGGGGATGGCGCCCAGGTCGTCGGCTCGCACAGAAGACAGTGCACCACCGTAGCGACCGAAAGGGGTGCGGATGGCGTCGCAGATGAAGGCTTGGGAAGTGGTCATGACAGAAATCAAGTGAAGAGAAAAGACAAGAAAAAAAAGTGCGCGGTTCAGCCGAGCAGACGGTCCAGCATGGCCGGCGTGGCGCGCGCCGCGCCAAAACCGTTCGCTGCGATGAGCCGATCCAGTTCCTGATCCAGACGGGCGCGGGGCTCGGTCCGGGCCCAGTGCACGGGGCCGCCCACCCAGGATGGGAAGCCGTAGCCGTTGACCAGCACCACATCGATGTCGCCCGCGCGGTGCGCCACCCCTTCGCTGAACAGCAGCGCGGCTTCGTTCACCATGGCCAGCAGGGCTCGGCGCTGGATGGTCTCGGCCGACAGTGGCGAGCGCTCAATGCCGCGCGCTGCAGAGGCCTGCGCGATGACGCCACGCACCACCTCGTCGGTGGCGGGGCTGGCCTTGCCGTCGGTGTAGGTGTAGTAGCCCGCCTGGGTCTTGCGCCCCATGCGGCCCATCTCGCACAAACGGTCGAGGATGTGCACATAGCGTTCCCGCGGGTCGCGGGTGGCGGCGCCGGCCTGCCGCATGCGCCAGGCGATGTCCAGGCCCGAGAGATCGGCCACGGCGAACGGTCCCATGGCGAAACCGAAGTCGGTCAGGGCCCGGTCGACGTCCTCGGGCCAGGCCCCGTCTTCCAGCATGAACTCGCACTGCTTGCGGTAGGCGTTGTAGATGCGGTTGCCGATGAAACCGAAGGCGTTGCCACAGAGAATGGGAATCTTCTTCAGCTGTTTGCCCAGGGCCATGGCCGTGGCCATCGCATCCGCGGCACTGTCCTTGCCTTGAACCACTTCCAGCAGCTTCATGACATTGGCCGGACTGAAGAAGTGCAGACCCAGAACATCCTGCGGTCGGGACGTCACCGACGCGATCGCATCGGTGTCCAGGTAAGAGGTGTTGGTGGCCAGGACAGCGCCCACCCGGGCGTGCTGGTCGATCAGGCGAAACACCGATTGTTTGACCGCCAGGTCCTCGAACACGGCCTCGATCACCACGTCTGCTGCCTGCAACGAAGGCCAGTCCAGCGTCGCCGTCAGCAGGCCCAGCAGGCGTTCGGCCGTGGCCGCATCGACCTTGCCAGCCTTCACCCGTGACGCAAAGTGCTCGGCGATGCGGGACGAACCTCGCTCCAACGCATCCGCCGACTGCTCCAGCAAGCTGACCTGCAGCCCGGCTTCCAGGGCGGCAATGGCGATACCCGTTCCCATGGTGCCGGCGCCGATCACGGCGACATGGTCGAAAGCACGCGGTGTTGCTGAAAGGTTGGTCGGCAGCTTGGCCGACTCCCGCTGCACCCGGAACTGGTAGCGCAAGGCGGCCGCTTCGCTGCTTTGCATCAGCGACAGGAACAGCTCGCGCTCACGCAGCATGCCCTCGTCAAACGGCAGCGCGCTGGCCCTGACAGCGTCCATCAGGGCCAGGTAGGCCGGCTGTGCGCGCTGGCGTTTGTTGAACCGCGCAGACGCTTTTTCAGCCGCCTGATCGACGGTGGCGGCATCGACGGTCTGGTCGCGTGCGCGCGGCAACGGCAGGGCTTGCTCTGCGAGTTCTAGGGCCAGGGTCGAGGCTGCGGCCCACAGGTCTTGCCGCACCACCAGGTCCAGCAGTCCCGAATCCGACAGCTGTTCTGCGGTCTGGGCCTGCCCCGAGCTCATCATCGCGAGCGCACGATCAGCGCCCATCAACCGAGGCAGTTTCTGGGTGGCGCCCGAGCCGGGGATCAGGCCCAGCTGAATTTCAGGCGTGCCCAGGCGGGCGGAGGCCAATGCCACCCGCGCATGGCATCCCAGCGCCAGCTCCAGGCCACCGCCCAGGGCCACGCCGGAGAGGGCCGCAACCACCGGCTTCTGGCAGGCTTCGATGGCCGCGATGACGTCGCGCAACATGGGCGCTTCAAACTGCAGGGCCGTGCCGAACTCGGCCACGTCGGCGCCGGCCGAAAAGGCCTTGTCCGTGCCGATGAGCACGATCGCCGCCACTTGCGGATCGGCTTCGGCTGCGCGGATCGATTCAACGATGTGCTTGCGCAGCGTGATGCCCAGGCTGTTGACGGGAGGGGCGTTGAGTTCAACACGTGCTACACGTTGAGCTGTCAGTGGTGGTTGGGTCATGGGGTAGGTCAGGGATTCAGATGATCTGGCGATTCTTCAGCGTGTCCAGTTCGTCGTCGGACAAGGCGGCCAGCGACTGGAGGACTTCGTGCGTGTGTTGGCCCAGCAGGGGTGGCGCTCTGCGGTAGCTCACCGGCGTGGCCGAGAGCTTCAGGGCGCTGCCGGGAACACTGACCTGGTCGGCCGTGGGATGGGGCAGCTCTTGGCGCATGCCCCGTGCGAGCACTTGTGGGTCCTTGAACACATCGGCCATGTCGTTGATGGGACCGCAAGGCACACCCACAGCCTCCAGCAGCCGGATCCATTCGTCGCGCTCGCGCTGGAGCATCAGCGCCTCCAGCAAGGGCACCAGTTGATCCCGGTGCCGCACGCGAGCGGGATTGCTGGCAAAGCGCGGATCGTCGGCCAGTTCGGGCTGACCTGCGACCTGTGTCAATTTGCGGAACTGCCCGTCGTTGCCACAAGCCACGATGACCCAGCCATCCGCCACCTTGAACACCTGGTAAGGCACGATGTTGGGGTGCGCATTGCCCCAGCGCACCGGCGGCGATCCCGTGGCCAGGTAGTTCGTCGCCATATTCGCCATCATGGCCACCTGCGTGTCCAGCAAGCAGATGTCCAGGTGCTGGCCTTCTCCGGTGCGCTCCTTGTGGTTCAGCGCGGCCAGGATCGCAATGGTGGCGTGCGCGCCAGTGAACAGGTCGGCGATCGCGACCCCGGCCTTCTGGGGCGAAGCGCCGGGCAGGCCGTCACGCTCACCGGTGACGCTCATGAATCCACCCATGCCCTGCACAATGAAGTCGTAGCCCGCACGTGGCGCGTACGGACCGGTCTGCCCGAAGCCCGTGATCGAACAATAGATGAGGCCCGGGTGTTCGCTGCGCAGGCTCTCGTGGTCAAGCCCGTAGCGCTGCATGTCACCCACCTTGAAGTTCTCGACCAGCACATCGCATTCGGCCAACAGGCGCCGGATCAGGCCTTGGCCTTCCGCTGTGGAGATGTCGAGCGTGACCGATCGCTTGTTGCGGTTGACCGCTAGGTAGTAAGCGGCTTCGGTCGTGTCTTGCCCCGAAGCATCGCGCGCATACGGCGGGCCCCATTGCCGCGTGTCGTCGCCCTGGCCGGGGCGTTCGATCTTGATCACATCCGCGCCCAGATCGGCCAGCGTCTGCGTGCACCAGGGGCCGGCCAGTATCCGCGTCAGGTCCAGGACCCGCACATGACTGAGAGCGCCCATGTGTTCAGTCCAGTTGAACGTTGGCTGTCTGAACGACCTTCGACCATTTGGCGGCCTCGGTCTGGATGAAGGCGGCAAACTGCGCCGCACTGTCTGGTGCGGCTTCCGCACCCTGCTCCTTGAGCGTTTGCTTGACATCGGGCTGCGCCAGGATCTGCCTGATTTCTTCATTGAGGCGGCTGACCAGGCTGGCCGGCGTCGACGCCGGAGCCCACATCCCAAACCACGAGCTGGCGTCGTATCCCGCAACGCCGGACTCTGCAATCGTGGGCACATCCGGCAGCGCTGCGGAACGCTTGGCCGTTGTCACCGCAACCGCACGCAGTGCACCAGACTTGATGTGAGGCATGGCCGATGGCAGGTTGTCGAACATGCAAGTGGTTTGGTTACCCAGCAAATCCGTGATCGCCGGTGCACTGCCGCGATAAGGCACGTGCGCCATGGAAACCTGGGCCATCTGCTCGAACATGGCTCCGCACAAATGAATCGAGGTTCCGTTGCCGGCTGACGCGTAGGTCAGCTTGCCGGGTGCGGCCTTGGCGGCCGCTATCAGGTCCTTGACCGTCTTGATCGGCTGGGACGGGTTCACGACCAACACGTTCGGGACCATGGCGACCAGACCGATCGGTGCGAAATCCTTGAAAGGATCGTAGGCCAGCTTCTTGTAGAGGTACTGGTTGATGGAATGCGTTCCGATCGTTCCCATCAGCAGCGTGTGACCATCACCGACTGCCTTGGCCACCATCGCGGAACCGATGGCGCCGCCCGCACCGGGCTTGTTGTCCACCACCACGGTCCCACCCAAACGGGTGGCCAGATGACGTCCCACCAGACGACCAAGAATGTCGGTGGTACCGCCTGCGGGGAAAGGCACCAGGATCGTGATCGGTTTGCTCGGATAGCCGGACTGTGCCCACGCAGGCAGCACGATGGTCAGTGCGCTCATGGACAAGAGTTGGCGACGGTTCATGAATGGGGATGGGTTTTTTGACATGGCGCTGTTCCGAGGGTTGGGACGTGGATGATGGGTGGAGGCTGTTCAGTCTTGGCGCATGAGGTGTTTGCCGATGATCAGTTGCTGGATCTGCGTCGTGCCCTCGTACAGGCGCAACAGGCGCACATCGCGGTAAAAGCGCTCGACCTTGTATTCGTTGATGTAGCCCGCGCCACCATGAACCTGCACGCCGCGGTCCGCCACACGGCCGACCATCTCGGTCGTGAAAAGCTTGGTGCACGAGGCCTGCATGCTCACCTCGGGGTCGGTCACACCAAACGGCTTGGCGTCGTACCGCTGCGCCACGGCCTTCACCATGGACCACCCGGCCAGCAGCTCGGCCTGGCTATCGGCCAGCATGGCCTGCACCAGCTGAAAGTCTCCGATGCGTTGTCCAAACTGCTTGCGTTCCTGGGCATAGGCAATCGACTCTTGCAGGATGCGTTGCGCCATGCCGCAGGCCAGCGCGGAAACGTGGAGACGGCCGCGGTCCAGCACCTTCATGGCCGTCTTGAAACCTTTGCCCGGCACACCGCCAATGATGTTGGCCGCCGGCACACGCACGTTGTCCAGGTTCACGTCGCAGGTCTTGGTGCCGCGCTGACCCATCTTCTTGTCCGGCTTGCCCAGGGTGATGCCGGGCAAGTGCGAGGGAACAATGAAGGCCGAGATACCGCCCGCGCCAGGGCCGTCGGTGCGCGCCATCAGCGTGAAGGCGCCAGCACGTGGCGCGTTGGTGATGTAGCGTTTGCTGCCACTGAGCAGGTAGTCGTCACCGTCCCGGACGCCGCGGGTCTGCAGCGCCGCGGCATCCGACCCGGCGTTGGGCTCGGTGAGGGCAAAGGAGATGATCAGTTCGCCACTGGCGATGCGGGGCAGGTACTCAGCTTTCTGTTCGACGGTGCCGTCCATCAGGATGCCCTGGGACCCAATGCCGATGTTGGTGCCCACGACGGAACGGAAAGCTAGCGCGGTCTGCCCCAGCTCGTAAGCCACTTCGCATTCCTGTGCCATTGACAGGCCGATGCCGCCAAACTCCTCGGGAATCGACAGGCCAAACAGCCCCAGTTCCTTCATGTCATCGACGATGTCCGAGGGGACGTCGTCCAGTTCTTCCACGCTGTTTTCGGCGGGGACCAGACGCTCGCGGATGAAGCGTTGCACGCTGTCCTTGAGCAGAGAAAAGGTTTCTGAGTCGAGAGCCATGTCGTTCGAAGTTCCAGGGTTGTGCCCTTGAGACGGGGCTTTGTAGGGGTCAGGGGGATTGTGTGGTTCGCGGATTGGTTTGACAATCAGGCCAATCTTTAACACTCTGTCAAATCATGTTTGACAATCAATCCATGGACCTGACCGGACTGGTGCTGCTGGTGGACATCCTGGATGCCGGCAACCTGAGCAGTGCTGCGCGCAAACTGAAAGTCAGCCGCGCCAACGTCAGCTACCACCTGCAGCAGCTGGAGAAGTCGGTGGGCGTGCAACTGGTGCGCAGAACGACCCGGCGCATCGAACCCACCGAAATCGGCCAGACGCTCTACCGGCATGGCTGCGCCATCCGGGACGAACTCGCCGCAGCCAGGGAGGCCATCACCATGCTGGGGCGTGGTCTCCATGGGGCCGTCCGGGTCAGCGTGCCCACCGGCTTCGGGCAACTGGTCATGACCGACTGGCTGCTGGAGTTCAAGCGCCAGTATCCCGAGATCAGCCTGGAGCTGCTGTTTGAAAACCGTGTGGACGACTTGCTGCGCGACGAGGTGGACGTCGCCATCCGCGTCATGTCAGAGCCGCCGGAGGCCTTGGTGGCCCGAGAGCTGGCGCAGGTGCGCTACGTGGCCTGTGCTTCGACCGGGTTTGCCCGGACGACAGGTCTGCCTGAAGATCTGGAAGCCCTGCGGCGCCTGCCGCTCATCACATCGTCGGTGGTGGGGCGTGAACTGCGCCTGGCGGCCTACAGGGATGAAGTGCGCCAGGAGGTCACGCTGAACCCGACGCTGGCGTCCGAGAACTTTCAGTTCCTGCGCGAGGCGATTCTGTCGGGACTGGGTATCGGTCTGGTCCCCAGCTATGTCGTTCAGGAAGACGTGAGAACGGGACGCGTGGTCACCGCGCTGGATCCATGGCGCCTCAGTATTTTTGGCACCCGGCTATTCCTGTTGCGGATGCCGGGGCGGTATCAAACACTGGCGGTGCGCACCTTCATCGACTTCATCATCAACAAGGCTGCCCGCTGGTCGTGATGCTGGGCCCAAGCGCCTCAAGTGCTGGCGCAAGACCGCCTGAACTCGGCAGGGGTCACGTTGAGAACACGTCTAAAAACGCGGGTCATGTGGCTCTGATCTGAAAACCCGCAGTTGGCGGCCACCACCTTGAGCGGAACGTCCGGACGCGCCAGTTGTCGCTGGGCGTGCTTGACCCGTTGATCCAGTACATAGGCGTGTGGAGCACACTGAAACTCGGCTCGAAACTTACGCATGAAAGCGAAGACGCTCAACTGGGCCAGTCCTGCCAGATCCTGCAGTGAAATATTCTGATCAAGGTGTTCTTCTATGTACTGCACCACCAGCCGACACTGCGCCGGAGACAGTCGGCCATAAGAGCGGTATTCCCGAAAAACGACCTTGGCGTATTGGCGCAACATGTGAATGCACAGTTGAGCCTTCAAGGCGTCCACATAGAGTTGGCCGCCCAGCATGCCGCAGTTGAGTTCGTTCTCAAACAAGGTGATCAAGGCAGGCAAAACAGGATCTTCGGCCCGGATCATGTCCTGCATCTCCACATCCCTGATGTCTTTGTCGAAGACTTCGCCAGCGACACGCGCAACGGCGCTTTGGGAAAGGTATAGATGGGACACATCGATCGCCTTGTCCCATCGCCACCGAGACTGTTCTGCGCGGGTCAAGATGGAAACAACACCCGGCTCGACCCTTGCCGACTGCCAAGGACCACCGCTTCGTCGGCTCATTTCTGCCACACCACCCCGATAGACGACGATCATGAAATCGCGCATCGTGGGTATTTCGACATCGAGACTGTCGTAGCGATAGCCCTTCAGAACGGTTTCTTCCCACCCCAGAGGCGTGCTATCCAGAGTGAGTCGGCCGGGGATCCAACGCGGCACTTCGTCGGGCGTGATCAAGGCGTTCATGAAACAAGCTCCGAAAACTAACCAATCAATTTACAGCTTCCCAGCGATGGCGTTTATAGGGTTTGCCCAGACGGGTGCGTTCAGCGCCGAGCGATGCGTTGGCAGGGAAGAAACACGTACCTGCTGCTCGCGATGCGAGTAACGGGAAAGGTGCTTTGCCACGCATGCGCCAATGGTGTTCTGACAACCTTTGGCCATCGGTCCTACCGGACCGATGGCCAGTTGTCGGCCACCGAATCAGAATACCTTGAGCATCCTGACGTTCAGACGACTGGATTCCTTGAATCCGTTGTCGACCTTCAAATCGCGACCGACAGACACCAACACTTGTAGGGAGGGACTGACAAAAGTCGATGCTGTCAGGGCCATTTTCGTGGTGGCCATCTCGTTGTTCAAGGACACGCCGTTTACCGTCTGAACGCCGCCAAAGGTGTGTGACAGGCCCACTGCAAACAAGGTACCCGGGCTTTGATGCCAGTTCAGCGAACCCTGCAGTTGGTAGAGCGGTTTTTGTTGAAGCGTGTCCGCACCCGAGGCCCCAAAATCCTTGTTCTTCCCGAACAGGGTTGCGTCGATAGCCCCTTCTGCATCAATCTGCTTGCTCAGTTGATACGTACCACCGAACTGGAAAATAGCTTTCCATCGGTTCTCACCAATGTTGAGTGTCTGACCCTTGTCGTAATCACCGGTTGGCAGGACCAGGTAGGGAGCAAACGAGAAAGAGTTCCGCGACGCCGTGCCCGCCTTGGCAAACCAGATCGGGCTGGCCAAGATCAAGTCACCGGTACTCGACGCATTGCCAAGCCCTGCGACCACGCCACCTGTGCGCAAACGCGCCCAAGGCAGCAACACCTGAGGTGCAACGATCAGGCCCGAGACATCAACTGGACGAACATACCGAAGAATGGCCACGTCCGAGCCAAGTTTTGCGTTAGGGGTTTGTTGCCCGTTGGTGTAGAGAGCGTTCCTGTTGGCGTGCTGCGCGTAGAGAAGAAACAGGTTGGTGCCTGGTGGCGGGGCGGTCCAATCCCCTGGATCGGTGTCGATGGCATGGACCGAGCTCACCACGGATGCAGTAAGAACCATCGCAAACACAGAACGCAGCCCGGCCAAGCTGCGGAAGCACTGAATATTCATCTTGTCTCCTGGAAAATATTTTTGAATCACATACTCAAGGACACGTTGGACCAAGAGCGTTCGGCACAGTCATGGGCAAAAATATGAACTCATCGGGTGTCGATGTTTCTCCTTTTTCGTTCACGTACTCAACGAACCAAGCGGCTGGGTTCAGCAGCCGCGGTCATCGAGAACGTCAGTTGAGTTGGGATATGAATTTGGTGGTCAGGTAGCCATCGAACGTTTCGCTACCGCCTTCGCTGCCGTAGCCGCTCTCCTTGAGGCCCCCAAACGGTGTCTCGGCCAGCGCCAATCCGATGTGGTTGATCGACACCATGCCGGCCTCCAGCCCACGAGAGATGGCATGCGCGTTTTTGGCTGACCTTGTGAAGGCATAGGAAGCCAAGCCAAAGGGCAGTCGGTTGGCGCGCTGCAACGCATCCTCCAAGTTCCCGAAGCGCACAATTCCAGCCATCGGACCGAACGGCTCTTCATTCAAGAAGCGGGCGTCTTCAGGCAAGTCCGTGATGACGGTGGGCGCATAAAAATTTCCCTCGCCTGGCAATGCATGACCACCTGTCCGGATGTTGGCACCACGCTGACGCGCATCGTCAACAAATCTATCCATGGCTGCGATGCGGCGACGCTGGGCCAACGGCCCCATTCGGGTCCCGGCCTCAAGCCCGTCGCCCACCTTGATGGCCTGGGTCTTGGCAACGAATCGGTCCACAAAGTGGTCGTAGGCCCCTTCCTGCACAAAGAAGCGCGTTGGAGATACACAAACCTGACCGGCGTTCCGAAACTTGTAGCCCACCAGCTGGTCGACAGCAGTGTCGATATCTGCGTCATCGCACACGATGACCGGCGCGTGCCCACCCAGTTCCATCGTGCAGCGCTTCATCAGCGAGCCAGCCAAAGCGGCCAGTTGCTGACCAACAGGGGTAGAGCCCGTGAACGAAATCTTGCGCACGATGGGAGACCGGATCAAGTGATCCGAGATCATTCCCGAGTCACCCCAGACCACGTTCAGCACTCCGGGCGGCAAACCTGCATCGTGAAACAGATGGGCGATGGCCACCACAGCGCTCGGGGTGTCGCTGGAACCCTTGACGATCACCGAGCAGCCGGCGCCTATCGCTGCAGCCACCTTGCGGATGGCCTGGTTAAAGGGGAAGTTCCAGGGCGAAAATGCCACGCACACGCCAATCGGCTCGCGCAAGACCGTTTGCTGCACCTGGTTGGAACGTGCCGGAATGACCCGACCGTAGATGCGACGGCACTCTTCGGCATGCCAGTCGGCGTGTTCTGAGCAGACGGTCACCTCCCCCACCGCCTCGGCCAAAGGCTTGCCTTGATCCAGCGTGATATTTCGCCCGATCGTCTGGGCTCGCTCGCGGGCCAGTTCGCCCACCTTGCGCAATATCTGGCTGCGCAGCATGGGTGAACTGTTTCGCCAGGATTCAAACGCCCGCTGGGCACTCGACAAGGCGCGGTCCAGATCGGTTTTCGTCGCGTGAGGCAGTTTCCCGATCGGCAGGTTGGTGGCGGGGTTCAGCACATCCGTTTCGCGGCGACCTTCGCCTTGAACAAACTCGCCATCGATGTATTGGGTAATTTCTGGGTACATGGTTCAGGAGTCGTGGGTCGGGTCAGGGAACAAGGATCGTGCGGCCAACCACGCGGCCATGCAGAAGGTCTTCCATCGCTGCGTTGGCTTCACTCAGTGGCCGGCTCACAATGGGAATGGCGCGCACGTTTTTGCCCTTGAAGAGTTGGACCAACTCCTTCAACTCCGAGAGCGTGCCCACATAGCTGCCCTGCAAAGTCAGCGGGCGCATGGCAATCACAGGCAAAGACAGACTGATCTCACCGCCCATCAAGCCGCACATCACGATGTGCCCATCGCGTGCAGAAGCATTGATGGCCAAGGTGGCCGTCGACGCCGCCCCGACCAGATCCAATACCGACCGGGCACCGCCGCCGGTGGCTTTGACGATCTGCTTGACCGCATCTTCGGCCTTGCCATCGATGGCCATCAAGGCCCCGGCCGCCACTGCCGCCGCTCGTTTGACCGGATCGATATCGACCACGATGGCACCCTTGCCATCCAGTACCTTCAGGACTTCGAGTGCCATCAGCCCCAGCCCGCCCGCACCGATGATGACCACCGGGTCCTGCTGCAGGCGTTCACCCAGTTTCTTCAATGCGCTGTAGGTCGTCACGCCCGCACAGGCCAGAGGTGCTGCGCTGATCGGATCCAGCCCATTGAGATCCACCAGATAGCGCGGGTGTGGAACCAGCACGTATTCAGCGAAGCCCCCAGGGCGCACCACACCCAGCGACTGGGATTTCAAACACAGATGCTCTTCGCCCCGAAGGCAGGTGGGGCACTCGCCGCATCCGATCCATGGATGCACGAGCACTGTTGTACCCGTTGGCACAGGGCCCGCGTCGGGACCCGCTGACACCACCTCCCCACAAATTTCGTGACTCAGCGTGAGAGGGGGCTTGATGCCCCGATCCGCAAGCTGGAGTCGGCGGCCGCCCCCCAGGTCGTAGTAGCCCTCCCACAGGTGAAGATCGGTATGGCAAAGTCCGGCCGCCTTGACCCGCAGCAGAACTTCGGTCCCACGCGGTTGGGGATCGGGTCGTTCAAGCAGTTCAAGTGGCTGGCCGTGGTGAGTCACGCAATAGCAGCGCATCGGATGTTCCTGGTGATGGGTAAGACGCAGGGTCAATGCCTTCTTGAAGGCATTGACCCAAGCACGGATCAGTTGGCGGTGTAACCACCATCGACCACGAGTTCCGCGCCATGCACGAAGGACGATTCATCGGATGCAAGGAACAGAACCGCCTGCGACACTTCGATTGGCTGCGCTGGCCGCTTGAGCAACGTTGGCCCCAGCAGGAGCGGGCGCACGGCGGGATCATCCAGAAGTGCTTTTGTCATCTGCGTCTCGATGACGCCCGGATGGACCGAGTTCACACGGATGTTGAAGGGTGCGAGATCCACCGCGCAGGACTTGGTGAACAGGCGCACCGCTCCCTTCGATGCCTCATAGGCACTCGCGCCCGGGGCACCAACCAGTCCGTAAATGGACGAGACATTGACGATCGTTCCGCCACCCTGCTTCTGCATCACGGGGATGGCCGCACGGGTTCCGATGAAGACGCTGCGCACATTGACATCGAAGATGCGGTCCCATTCCTGGTTGCTCGTGTCCTGCACCGGCTTCAGAATCAGGATGCCGGCGTTGTTGACCAGCACATCCAGGCGCCCTGCGCGTTCGACGATCTGGTTGACCGCGGCGTTCCAGTCGGCTTCCTGGGTAACGTCCAGTTTCAGGAAGTCGGCCTTGCCACCGTTCTTGCGGATGCCGTCCACGGTGCTTTGCCCCTGCGTCTGGTTCACATCCGCAACGAACACCCAGGCGCCTTGCGATGCGAGCAGTTCGCTGTGCGACTGCCCCATGCCCATGGCGCCACCGGTCACGAGAATCACTTTGTCTTGTACGCGTTTCATGTTGTCTCTTTCGTTTGTTTGTGCCTACGGGAATTACTGGAACAGGAAGCCCTGATAGCCCTCGCTCTTGACAGTGGAGAGTTGTTGGCGGTAGGCGCCAAGACCGGCCATGTAGAAATAGACCGTGTTGCTCTTGCCTGGAATGTTGGCGCCGAAGATCCACGACTCGGCTTTTGGAAACAGGGTCATGCCGGCTATTTCCTGACAGGTCTTGGTCCAGCTGGCCTCGGCTGATTTGGTGGGTTCCACCGTGCTCATGTCCTTGGCATTGACCTCGCTGATCAGTTCACTGATCCACTCGACCTGGGTCTCAATCGACGGCGGCAGGTTGGTGAAGGGGCCGTTGGGTCCGAGCACCATGAACATGTTGGGGTAGTTCACATTCGTCATGCCCAGGTAGCTGGTCGGACCGGATTTCCAGTGGTCCTTGATGCTCAGTCCGTTGCGCCCGCGGATGTCGATCTTGGTGTAGTTGCCGTCCACCGCATCGAAACCCGTGGCGAAGATCAGCATGTCGAGTTCATGCTCCACACCATCCGCTGTGCGCACGCCTTTGGGGGTGATCTCGGCGATCGGGTTGGCCTTGACGTCGAGCAGTTTGACGTTCGGCCGGTTGTAGGTCGCGTAGTAGCCGCTGTCGCACAGCGGGCGCTTGGCGTACAGGTCCTGCGGCATCAGCTTGCGAGCAACTTCCGGATCCTTGACGATTTCGGCGATCTTGCTGCGGATGAAGTCCTGCGCCGCCAGGTTAGCCTGCTCGTCGGTGGCGATGTCGCAGAAGGTCTCGAACATGAAGCGAAAACCGCCACCGTTCTCCCAAGCCTTCTGGAACACGGCTTTGCGCTCCTCCTCGGACACGCTCATTGCAGAGACGGTGCTCTCTTTGAAGCCGAAAGCGACAACGGAACCCTTTACCTGTTCCCAGATTTCGTCGTAGTTCTTCTTCACATCCGCCACGTAGTCCGCCGTCACTGGGCCATTGCCGACCGGGACGCTGTATTGGGGTGAGCGTTGGAAGACAGTCAGGTGCTCGACCTTTGGCGCGATCGCGGTGATGACCTGGGTGCCGGTGGAGCCGGTACCGATCACGCCCACGCGCTTGCCTTCGAATTGAACGCCCTCGGGCCAGTTGCCGGTGTGGTACCACTCGCCCTGGAAGCTGTCCCGGCCTTTGATGTTGGGGATGTTGGTCGCCGACAGCAAACCGAGCGCCGTCACAATGAACTTGGCGGTGTAGGTTTCGCCCGTATCGGTGGTGACTTCCCAGGTCTTGGTGGACTCATTGAAGTGAGCAGCCGAAATGCCGGTGTTGAGCTGGATGTCGGGCCGAAGCTTGTAGCGATCCGCCACATGTTCCAGATAGGAAAGAATCTGTGGCTGGGTCAGATAGCGGGTGGTGATGTGCATCTCCTGCAGCAGCGCTTTGTCCCACGAGTAGCAGTACACAAAGCTCTCGGTGTCGGAGAGCGCACCCGGGTAGCGGTTCCAGTACCAGGTGCCGCCCACGCCGCCCGCCTTGTCAAAGACGCGGACCTTCAAGCCTTGTTCATCGCGCAGCTTCTTCAGCATGTACATGCCGCCGAAGCCCGCGCCAATGATGATTGCGTCGAAATGGGTTGTGTTTTTCATGACTTGTCTCTTTGATGGCGCCAAAGCTCCGCCCTGCGAGGGCACTTTGGCTCCCGTTGAATGAACTGAAAGAAAGGAGAACCTGAGCCGATACGGCTCAGGCAAGGAAATGAGCGAGCGTCAGCTGCCCTTGAACCACTTCGCGATGCGACGCAGTTCCTCATCCGCCTCCACGGCACGGCCGGCCAGGAAGGGGAAAACGTGCTGCATGCCGTCCACCACAGAGAGCGTCACCTGGACCCCTGCGTCCTTGGCGATGCTGGCCAGGCCGGTGGCGTTATCAAGCAGCGTCTCGTTGGAACCGGCGTTGACATACAGGCGCGGAAAGCCCTTGTAGTTCGCCTTGAGCGGATTGGCCAAAGGATCCGTTCGCGACCCCTGCTCGCCTAGGAACATGCCAGACATGGCCTCCAGAATGCCCTTTCCAACCAGGGCATCAGTGGCCGCATTGGTCTCCAGCGTCTTGCCCACATGCTCCATGTCCAGCCAGGGCGAAAACGCGATGACCGAACCCGGCAATGGCACACCGTCATCACGTAATTTCAGCACCGTCGCGATGGCCAGATTGCCGCCCGCGGAGTCACCACTGGTGGTGATGTCCTGCGCCTTGTACCCTCTCGAAAGCAGGTCCCGGTAGACAGCCGTTGCATCTTCGATTTGGGCGGGGAACGGATGCTCGGGAGCGCGACGGTAGTCGATGACCACAGCCGTGACGCCCAGGTGTTTGGCCAGATGCCCGGCGAGCTTGCGATGGCTGGCTGCCGATCCGACCGCGAAGCCCCCGCCATGGGTATAGAGAATCACTTTGGAAGTATCGGCGCCTACGGGCAGCGCCCAGATGGCCTCAATACCGGCCACCACCTCTGACTTGTAGGTGACCCCCTCGGGCTCCATGGTGGGCTGGTGCCACTCGTCAAACAGACTTCGCAGGTCGGCGATGGTCAGTGCAGGGTTGGCCACCATGCGCTCTGACCAGGACTGGTAGAGCTTGCGCAAGAAATCGGCCGGGGGTGAAATACTCATGATGTCTCCTTGTGGGCGGTTGGATGAAGCTCTTCCCATTTTCGAAACGTAGGTGCATGGCGTATTGAATGAATTGAATAAAGTTGTTGTCCAAAATTGCTATCGACCAGAGGAGCCCCAGGAGGCGTTTCCTGGTAACGGCAAACAGAAGGTCCAGGACGCCGAGATAGCGCGGCTGCGCAAGGAAGTGGCCAAGCTCAAGATGGAGCGCGACATCCTGAAAGAGCCGCGGCCTACTTCGCGAAGGAGTCGATGTGAAGTTCGGCTTCGTGGCGAAACACCGAGGGGCCTGGCCGGTCAATCTGATGTGCGAGGCGCTCGGTGTCTCGCGTGGCGGGTTCTACGCCTGGCTCACACGACCCAGGAGCCGGCGCAGCCTCGGTGAAGTTCCCCCGGGGAAACCGGACAGTTCTGAACTACAGGCTGACCGCTGGGGTTAACTGACCTGCTGTTGATGAATGCAACCGAGGAGATTTGACCGCGCATTGGCTGCAAGCAACCTATCCAATAGGCAACCCTATTTGTTTTCTGCTGTCCAACACCACGCATCCTCCACGCACAACGGCCGAAATGTTCTTTCCCACCCGCTGCTCAATGGTTGGGTTCCAGGGCACCAGGCTGAACCCTATGCCGTCATCCAGCATAGCGTAGCGCCCGCTGGCGAGCATGAAGCTGCGGCGATAGATGCCCACCACACGCTGACCGTCGGCAATTGGACGATATTCCAGGCTGGTTTCTGCTGTGACGTCCTGCGCAGTCCTTTTTAGCTCGCGTCCGCGCAGCGTCGCCAAAAGACTGCGAGCCAAAACCACATGCTGCCCGCGCCGCTCAGCCAGCCCCTGTTCGGCCAGAAAATCAACCCGTTGCTGCAGCGCGTCCTTGACCTCCCCGCCAAAGCCCACATCTCCCAGCCCCTTGCCACCGCTGATCAACTGCTGATCCAGCCAGGTCGCGCCGATCACGCGGGTCTGCCTTTCGATGGGCAGGTGTGCCTTCAGTTCCACAGCAACGCCACCGCCCAGGCGCTGGACATCGTATTGGCGGCCTTGTTCGGTCAGGTCGCTGGGTATGCGCCAAACGCCTTCGGCCTCGCGCTCCGCGATGCCGGCACGGCGCAGAGCTTCGAGCCGGCGCGCATGCGCGGCCACCACCTCGCGCGGGTCGCGATTGGGCGTGGCCTGACCTTGGGCGAGCGCCAGGTGATGATCGGTGCGATAGATGCCGTTCACCGACAGCGCGGCGATGTTCCGGTCAGCCGCGCGCACGTCGGGAGAACCTTTCACCTCCACCACGGCGCCTGTGGGGTATTGCTCCAGTTCCGACCGCGGTGGCAGAGCGACGTAGTGCGCCTTGCCGTCGGTCCCGTCGATGACCAGATAGCCCTTGTCGTGCAGCTCGTCTGCCAGCCCTTTAGCTACGACGCGGCCTACGATGGTGTGGCCATCCGCGCCAGACTGGAACACGGCCAACTCTCGCTGCTTGCCGCTCATGACGCGTTGCATCGTGCGGATGATGTCGCCGCGCTCGCCCATGGCTCGCAGAGTCGGTTCGGCATCGGCGTGGATGGCCCACGTGCCGAGCTGTTGCTCGGTCGCCAGGCCAAGGCGTTGCAAGCGCTGCAGACGACCGATCAGCATCTGCCGCTGGCGTTGCAGCCGGGGTGCGGCCAGCGCATCCGGCGGCACCAGACCGTCCTTGACCTCACGCTGCAAGGTGCGGTCCAACCCTGTCCACCGCTCCTGGTCGACTTCGCGCTGCATGGCGTGTTGGATCTCCAGCTCGGTGAGCGGCCCCAGCCATCCGGTTGCCAGTTCGGCGGCCCGGTGGCGCATTCCCACGGCGATGTAATCGCGGGAAATGATGAGGTCTTTGCCGGTGTCGTCCTTGCCGCGCAGGACGACGTGCGTGTGCGGGTTGTCGGTGTTCCAGTGATCCACCGCAACCCAGTCCAGCCGCGTGCCAAGGTCGGCCTCCATCCGCGCCATCAGGTGCCGGGTATAGGTGCGCAGGTCATCGAGCTGTTCGGCGTCTTCCGGTGAGACGATGAAGCGGAATTGGTGGCGATCTTCGCGTCCGCGCTCCTCGAAAGCGGCGGTGTCCGCCACGCCAGTGGTCGGACCATAGGCGTGGCCCGGCCCGCCTTGGCGATCGACCCCTTCGCGTTCGATGTAGCGCAGGTGCGTAGCGGCTGAGCGCGGCCCGGCCTTGGCCATATGGACCAGGCGCGCCTTGATCGTCACGCGGCGGGCGTTGGGCGTGAGCGAGGCTCCGGCGAAACGGGCCGCGACGTGGCCGCGCCCCAGCCGGGAGCCGGGTCGCAGTCCGACTTTGTCGACCGTCTTGCCGAGCTTGGCACCCGCCTTGTTGGTCTGGCGCAGCACCTTGTTGATGAAAGCGTCGCCACGCTGTTTCGGCGTGCCGGGACGGATCCGAAAGTGGTCTTCATTGCTGCGGCTCATCGGGCGATTCCATCCAAGACCGGCGCAGCCAAGCGAGCGAAGCACGCACCTTCGCCAATGCCGATGCAGCGTTGCGCACTCTCGCAGCACGCCGCTGCCCCTTGGCGCGTGCCGCGCCACCCCCACGTGCAGACAGGGTTTTCAAGCGGCTGAGTGCCGCGACCTTTTATCTTGCCCTGCATCTTTCCCCGTGTGCCTGCGCCGTCCACAGGGCCGACGGGCACGGTGAGGCGATGCATCGGCGGCGACGGCGACTGTCGTCTTGCGGCCGTCATGGCTGCTCCAGCAGCCACAGCGGCTGCGCAATGCCGATCACATCGACGGCGCGCACCGGCCCGAAGTAGCGGCTGTCGAACGACGCCGGATTTGTCACGCTGAGCAGGAAGACCTCGCCAGCCTGCAGGCGGCGGCATAGCGGCCAGCCTTGCAGCGGGCGGCCCATGCGGTCAACGCTCAATGCGGTGGCCGCGGTGTGCCCGTCAATGCGCACAACCTGGCCGGTGATGCACGCGCGTTGTGGCGCCACGGCGCCCACGCGCTTGAGCAACGGCACGCGCGGCGGCAAGTATCCGCGCTGCGCAGCCAGTGCTGCGGCTTCGGCAGGCAAGTGGACGAGCACGATGCTTCCGACTTGCAGCTCAGTTGGTTGCTGAGTGGGGTCCTGCTCCAGCGGCTTGATGCTGTACCAGCCAACCGGCACGCTGTCTGACGGGTTGTAGACCAAGCGTGGCGAAGGCTTGGCGAACGAAGCACAGGCAAGTGCTGCCAATGCGATGGCCGCCGCGCTGCCGAGCGCAAGGATGGAAGCACGAGAGCTGCTCATTGCAAGTCCCCCGTGGTCAATGCTGCAGCGTGACGTTCGGCGCTGTATGCAGGCAGTTGCAGCGGAGCGACTGACGGCCCAGTAGTCCAGGCCGCAAGGCGGTTTCCCAGCGTGCCCCAGTACGCGGCGGTGACGGTGGAGGCGTCGATGTCTTGAGCCTCGATGGCATCGATCTGCTGAAGCACGGCGCGCACCTTCAGTTCGCCTTCTACGTGCAGCAACACGCGTGCTCCCGGTCGCACGCCGGGCAAGCGCTGTAAGGCGTCCAGCGGGGTGCCGGCCTGCAGCACCATCAACTGCCACAGCGTCGTGCCGTGGTCGTTCGCCTGCCAGCGCACGCGGCAGAAGATAGCAGACGGATTGAAGATCGCGCAGCGACGCCAGTGGTCAAGTTGCAAGGTGCGCTCGGGCTGCCCAAAGCGCAGGTAGAGGTTGAACCGCTGGTGGACGTAGGCCAGCGAGACGCGGGTCGGTGGTGGGGTATCGGCTGGTTTGTGCTGCAGCGCAAGGGGCTGCGGCAGCGACGAACGTGCTGCGCCGTGCGCAGCCGTGCCATCGGGCGTGATGTGCATGTTCATGGGGATGTCTCCGAACGGGATTGCGGGAATTCGCGATCCAGCAAGGCGCGCAGCAACTCGGCCACGGTGGTGCCCTGGGTGAACGCCGAGACCTTGATGCGTGCGCGCATGGCGGGCGTCACATCCAGCGTCAGGCGGGCGGTGAACAGATCGCCTTTCTGCAGCGCCTCGCCATCACCCTGGCGCACCCAGGCATCGGCCTGCGGGTTGGCGGGTGGGCGTGCGCCGATGGCGATGCGTTTGCCACGCGACGGGTGTTCTGCCGTCATGACGGCCACCGCAGCAGTTCATCGACCAGGGCGGTCACCTCGCGTGCGGCCGCGCTGTCGGGTGCAGTTTCGCAGGCCAGCCGGCCGGCGGCCACGCTGTCGGCGAACACGATGCGCTGGTGCACCTCCGAGCGCAGCGCGGGCAGCGGCTGCTCGGCCAGCGCCTGGCGGGCTTCGCGGCCGATGACGGTGGTGCTGACGCGTCGGTTGATGACAAAGGCTGCACGCAGCGCCGGGCGGAAGACTTGGGCTTCGCGGATCAGCGCCACCATCTCGGCGCTGGCCCACAGGTCGTAGGGGCTGGGCTGCACCGGGATGACCACACGGTCGGAAGCCAGCAGCGCGGAGCGCGCCAGCGCCGCAATGCGTGGCGGGCCGTCGATGACGACGTGATCGACCCGCCGGGCGAGTTCAGGCGCTTCCTGGTGCAGGGTTTCGCGGGCCAGGCCGACGGCGCTGAAAAGCCGGGGCAGGCCCTGCTGGCTGCGGCGCTGGGTCCAGTCCAGTGCCGAGCCCTGCGGGTCGGCATCAAGCAGAACCACCTGCTGGCCCCGCAGCGCGAGCTCGCCCGCGATGTGGGTGGCCAGCGTGGTCTTGCCCACGCCGCCTTTCTGGTTGAGCAGGGCCAGGATCATCGCGTCGCCCCGTCTGCTCGTAGCGTGGTGGCAGCGGCGTGCCGGTCGTCACTTGTCCACTGAAACGGCGCGCTCCCACCACCAGTTAGATGAATCTGGTTAGGGCAGTTACGGCCGGTGCAAAGCCGCGCCGCCGTTGGGCTGACGGCCGATCGGCACGCCTGATGGCACGATGGACACACGCCTGATGGCACGACGCTTGGCACGCCCGATGGCACGAGCCCGTCCACAGGCCATGAACCGCTTATCCCCGTGCCGTGGGCGGCACCGGCCGGAACGTCAACACCTCGGCACCCGTGCCCGGCATGCGCACGATGCCCAGGCGGTAGCCGGGCATGGACTGCCGCGCCACCAGGGCGCGTAGATCGCAGGCGAAGTCGTGCGGCTTCGCCGTGCTGCCCGATTTGCGGTGCAGGTGTTTGAAGTCGAACTGCCAGCCGCCGGTCTGGTGGCCGCCATGCTTGCGTACCAGGCGGTAGAGCCAGCGCTCGATGCCACCGGTGAGGTTGAAGTAGGCCGGGTCGATGGTCAGCACCAGGGCAGCGTCCAACACGCCCGCGTAGAACCAGTCCGGAAGGATCAGCTCGATGCCCAGCGGGGTGCCGCGAGCGTCGGCCAGTTCCTTCCACTCGTTGATCCACGAAAACCGGTGCAGGCGTCGGCCGGTGGTCTCGCGAATGGACGTGGCCACGGTGGTGGACTGCAGGCGATCGAGCGCTGCCTTGAGGCGCTGGTAGTCGCGCAGCGAGACCCCGCGCCCGATGAAGCGCAGGATTTCGTAGGGCCGGGCACGCATCAGCCGCGAGGTGGTGATGCCGGCGTCGCGCGCTTCCACGATCTGGCTGGCGGCCCAGATGAGGATGTCGGCGTCCCAGATGGTGGCGATGCCGTGTTCCTGCGTGCCTTCCACTCGGATGGCGACGTTGCCGCTGCGAAAGTCGATGGGCTTGGTGCGCCGGGACTTGGCCAGCGAGAAGAAGGGGTAGGCCATCAGGTCCTGGCTGTCGCGCGGCGCCATGTCGCCAGGCAGCGCGCAGAACATGTCGAGCTGTTCCGTCGGGCATTGGAGGCGTGGCGCTGGCAAGGTCATCAGCCGTTGGCAAGGGAGAGGGCGCGCAGCGCCCCTCAGCGCGCACGGCTGTCGGCCGAGTGGTGCTCGGCGTACTCGGGGTCGGAGGTGGCCTCGAAGCTGCGCTGGTCGGCCCAGGTGTCGAGGTCGGTGACGGCGTACATGACGCGCCGGCCGAACTTGCGGAAGCGCGGTCCGCCGCCGATGACGCGCTGTTTCTCCAGCGTGCGCGGCGACAGGCGCAGGTAGTCGGCGGCCTCGTCGTTGGTGAGATAGCGTGGCGGTTGTGGCTTGGGTGCAGCTTGTGCGGTGGCCTGTGGCGGGTGGGCGGGTGCGGCGGCAGGCCGCAAGGGAAAGGGTCGCATGAGAGGCGCCTCCATCGGTTTGGAAGGCCCGCCTGCGGAGTTGCAGGCGGGTGGAGGCAGTCTCAGGAAGCGCGGGCGTTTTGCTCAGGGACGATCTGGGGTGGGACTGTTTCGTCCCAGGGGCGGAGGGGCGAGCTGATCGAGACCCGCCAGTTCGCGGTAGCCGCCATCCACCAGAGCACGGCCACGCTGCACCAGGCGCCGCACACGGGCACGCAGCGCGCTGTCGGCGTGCCAGTCGGATGCGACCTCGGTCGAGCCGAAAAGCCCTTCGGCAATCTCGCGCAGCGAGGCGCCTGCCTGGCTGGCATCCAGGGCCTGCAGGGTCAGCAGCGCCTGCAGGGCACTTTGGCTGGGCCGTGGACAGGTTGCGGCTGAGGGCTCGCAGCGACTGGCGGCGGCCAGTTGGTCCAGATCGTTTGCCAAGTCACGATAACGCATGCAAGGCTCCTGGCAGGCGCGCATGGCGAATGCGTGCGGCATGCCGTCGTGCAACTCGGGCGCCAGCTTCAGGCGTACACAACAGCCGGGCCAGCGCGCGGCGAGCAAGAGGCCTCGGCCATCGTGCTGCAACTGCTTGCGACCCGGTAGGCGCCAGAGCTCAAAGGGGGAAGCTTCGGGGATGGGGTCATCGTCGTGTATCACGCGAATGGTGCACGCCCGGGCGTTGAGCCAGTCGGGCAGCGTTTCGCGCGCATCCAGCGCTGGGTCTTCCAGTGTGCGCAAACCCCAGTGCTGCGCCGCGTCGGCGGCCTGCGTGTGCCAGGCCTGCCGGTAGCCGGGATGGCGCCGCAGGTACTCCCAGGCCAGCGCAGGGCCGTCCAGTTGCAGCACGTAGAGGTACGCCGCGCTGGCGTGCCAGGGCGGACGCCGGGCGGCCAACTGGCCGTCCTCGATATTGACCATATGCGAACTCCCTGTTCTTCTGCAGGAACGTCGCATCGGCCGGCAAAGGCTACGGGTTCATCGGTCGGCGATCCGGTCGTGAGGGGCTGTGCGGTGGTTCATCGTCCGATGGTGGCTGGACTCGCCAATAACGAGCCCAAAGCGACGGCCACGTGGTGGAAGACCATCGCGGCAAGAATGACCATGGCGTGGTGCAGCGTGTTTGTCATGTCCATTTCGGTCTGGATCGTGACCCGGAATGGCATCGTCAGCAGTCGGACCCATAGGGTCTGACGCGCACGTCGATCCTTTGCTCAATCCGTGACCGAGCCGTTGGCCTGTGCCAGCCGCAGGTATTCCGACATCGGTCGCACGGCATGGAAGTGCAGGTCGCGCCGCACCGGCATCTGCTGAGGACCGACGATGGTCGCGAGGTCCGACAGCTTGATGGTGCCCAGCTCGGGCATTCCGATGCCCACGTCGCACAGCCCCCAGGCAGTGTCGCCATCGGCCGGGTCGAGGGCGGCGAGCAGCCAGGTCGCGTGCGCGTCCGGCGTGAAAAGACGTACCACGGGCCACAGGTCGACCTGCGCGTCAGCGGCGCGAGCATGTCCGTTCTCCAGCAACTGCGCGCGCTGCTCGTCGGTCACAAGGGGTTCAGTCGGCATGGTCAGGGTGCGTGGCGCTGTGCGGAAACACGTGTTGCATCAGAAGCACCGAATCCCAAAGCCGCTTTCGTGTCTCCCCGCAAAGGCGCAGAGGCGCTTTTGCAGAAAAGCACCCTTGCACGAAGGCTGAAAGTCGGCATGACGTGAATGCTCGAATGAGCAAAGGTGGCTGTGAGGCTCTACGTAGATACACGAGTGTTACGCAAAAGCACAAAAGCACCCATACGGAGATTTACCAAAGCGGCAGCTCAAATCGCCAATGAGTTAAAGATAACGTGGTTTTAATTGTCTCTCGACAGGACGCTTCTGTCCATGCAGAAGCGTCCTGTCCAGGCTGGCCGTCCGGCCGGCGCCACCACCTTCGATGCCGAACTGGCGCAAGCCTTCGGCGCGGCGGTGCGTGCGCTGCGCTCGGGGCAGGGCATGGCCCAGGAGGCGCTGGCGCACCGCGCGGGTATCGAGCGCTCGCACATGGGCAAAATCGAGCGCGGCGAGCACATTCCCTCGCTGCCGCTCATCTTCAAGATCGCGGCAGCGCTGGAGTGCGGTGCGACCGACCTGATGGCCGCGACCGAAGCCCAACTGGGTTCGGCCGAGGCCTGAGACTGCAGCAGGCTCGGCCTGCAGCAGCGATCCCGCCAGGGCGGCGGGATCGGACCGGCCGTC
Source organism: Hydrogenophaga sp. FG152 (assembly GCF_057809615.1). NCBI lineage: Bacteria > Pseudomonadati > Pseudomonadota > Betaproteobacteria > Burkholderiales > Comamonadaceae > Hydrogenophaga > Hydrogenophaga sp. FG152. The sequence continues at coordinate 166,988 of NZ_JBMDKH010000009.1, forward strand.
AGGCCGTGGGCTTGCTGCGCGACCAGATCAGGTTGTGTGTGCCGTCTTCTTCCTCGATCAGGCGGGCGTAGATGGTGGCCGGGAACGAAGGATCGTCCAGCGTCACCGACAGGTAGGGGCGTTCGGACTGGCTGACCTTCTTCCAGGCGGCGCCGATGTCGTAGCCGGTTCCGGCCTGGATGCGGTAGTCGGGGGCGTTCTCGCTGCCCTTGTCGTTGCGCACGAACTTGACCTTGACGTTGAGCGTGAGGGTGCGAACGGTGCCGATAAAGCCGTCGTTCTGAGCGGTGAAGGTGCCGATGTTGGCCATGATGATTTCCTTTCGGGTTGCCAAGGTCGCGCCCATCGCGTCCTTGTTGTGATCCGTCAGGCGGGGGACGGGCGGGCCGCACCCCGCAGCGCAGCGAAGGGGCCGCAACAGCGTGGAGGACCGGCAGGCACGGGAAATTTGCCTCGCGAGGAATCCGCGCAGCGGAGGGGAAATTTCTTGGGCCGTACGGTTGCGGCCATCAAGCCCGAGGCGAAGCCGCGACCCCGCCAGGATTCACAACGAGACAAGGACGCCTGGGACGCACCTTTCCCGAAAGCCTCATGGCCGAGCACGTTCATCACGCCTCCGGCAAGACTTCAGCGGCCACTACCCATGCGCTATTGGTCAGAGTCGCAACGGCGCGAGAAGCCACTGCAGCATCCACCCGGCGCCTCGCATCGCACGTCGCCTGTCAGGTTCGACCAGTACGGTGCCAATACCCATGCGGTATGTAGCGATCACCTCGGCCAACTGCCCGCCAGCGTGAGGGAGAACGGCATGCCAGGCAACCCAGCGCAGCGAGCAAGGGCGTAGCACCCGGCTCGCACGGCAGAGGAAGACAGGGCCGGACGTCGGAGCACGAACGCATTCGGCCCCCTGGCAAGCGCAGCGCGCAGGCGTGAAGGATCGAAGCCGAAGGGCCGTGACGGCCATGACGGCACGGGGCGCAGCCCGAGAGCCTGGCGGCGCTGGGCGCCGACACGCCCGGCCCCGGGATTCACCGTCACCAAGGTCACATGAAGAAGCTGCCCTGATCCGAGTAGCCCTTGGTGTCGATCTTCAGTTGAGCCAGCCAGGGCTGGACCGCTCGTTTGCAGGAAAAGTCCTCACCGCCGTCCTGAACCCACGCGCCCAGGCGGCGCTCCACCCAGGCGTGAGCATGGGCGTCGCCATCGCGCAGACCATTGAATCGGTCGGGCTCGATTCCCTCGTGCCGCGGGTGAAGCACCACGTTGATCGTCAGTTCGTCACCGCTGATGGCATTCACGCCGGCCACGGCCGCATGGCCGTCCTCAAGCTCGAAGCGGTAGACGTGCCGCTTGCAGAGCTGGCTGTGCGGGTTGCCGCCGGGCCACCAGTTGTCGCTGGGCTCCAGCCCGAACAGTCGTTGTTCCAGGCCCGCATTGATGGCGGAGACCACCAGGTTGCGCCAGCCCATCCAGCGCACACCGCGCTTCTTGGTCAGCGGGAAGTTGCGGAAGGGCGAGTACGAGTGTTCGAACTCTGGGACCAGGCGCAGGTCCGGCGTGGCGTTGTGGCCCAGCTCTTGGAGCCGCTGCACCATGCGCGCATTGCTGGGCTTGGGCACCTCGATGGTCGTGCGACCGGCCAATGCGGCGCGCAGCGCCGCATGCGTCTTGAAGCCGAGCGCCGACGCGAGGGCTTCACTGAGATGAGAGGACGAGACACCGCTGACGCGGTACTGCGCACTGTGCTTGAGATTGCGCACGGCCGCAGCGGAGACGAAGAATGTCGAATCAGACATGCCAAATTCCTTTGTGCATGGTCGATGACTGCCGATTACGCACCGACCGGAGGAATGGACACGGTCTGCGATCAGAGAAGGGAAGCGAGAAACGTCGTTTAACCCGGCAGCAGGTTCAGCGTGACGCGGCTGTCTCGGCATTTTATGCGCTGACACCAACAGCGTTGGCATGAAGCGCCCGCGCAAGCCCTTGCGCGCCGCCACGCCGCCGCCTGATCAAAGGCGGCGGCGTGGCGGTTTTTGTGTGACCGCGTTTGGCACGAACGGTCGCGAGCCTGCGCGCACAAGGAAAAGCCCCGCGCGCAAAACGCTGGAGCCATGAGAGGGCCCGTGGGTGTTTCCTCTGTCAGTTTGCCGAGCCTTGCGCGGTCGCACCATTCACCGTTGTCGGCATCTGACGACCGAACACGGCAGGCATCCAGCCACTGCCCTTGGTCAGCCGCTCGGCCTCCTTCGCAATTTCCGCCTTCTTGAGCTTGGACAGACGCTGCACCTCATTCGGCGCGAACTGTGCCATCGCATCCAGGATCGCGGCCTTGGGCACGTGCAGGAAATAGCTGTCGGCCGTGGGCTTCCACCATGCGGCCATGTCCAGTCCCAGCGCCTGTGCCAGTTCGGCGCCGGGCTGGCTGGCGGTCGCGCGGGGCGTCACCACGTCCACCGCCGGGGCGGTGCACAGCGCAAGCAGCTGGACCAGTTCTTCCTGGCGCATGGACAGCAGCACCATGAACAGTTCGCCGGGTTCCTGTGGCAGCTTGTCGGCCCAGGTGTGTCGCAGTTCACGCAACGCGAGCGCCGCAGGCGACTCGGGCCAGTCGGGTGCCAGGTCTTCCAGCCGATCACGCAAGCTCAGGCGAACGCCCAAGGGCAGGGCATTGCGATAGCCGCCCTGCAGGGCCTGTTGCACCATGGCATGAACCAGCGCAGCCAGCGCCACCTGCGGATGGCGCGCCAGTTCGATTTGCAGGGCGGCGGTGCGGTGCGCGCTCAGGCGCTGCGCCAGCCGGTCGGACAGGTGTTCGGCGCCGTGTGGCGCATCACCCGTGGTCGATTCATCCGACTCGCCACTGCCGCCGCCGTCGTTGCCTGAGCCGGTGGCGGCGCGTTGCCGTGCCGCGTCCAGCGCGCGCAGCGCCTTGGCTTCGGCCTCGCGCAGCAGGCCACGGTGAATGAGAACCCGTCCCTCCCGGTCCAGCGTCACGATGGCACCGGCCATCGCGCGGACCTCAAGCGCATGCCCGCTCAGTTGGGACTGCACGGCTTCCAGTTCGGCCACCAGGGCCTCGCGCCGCTGGTGCAGGGTTTCGGCCTTGTCTTCGTCGTCCGCGTCGTAGGCTTCTTCGAGCGCGGCATCGGTGCGGGCGATGCGACCTTGCAGCACCTCCATGCGCCGGGACTCGCGCGCCGTGGGTTCGCGGCGCTGACGCGGTGCGTTCTGGAATGCCTGCCGCTCGGCCGGGCTCAGGTGCGGCACCGATTCCACCCAGGCCCAGCCCTCGGCGCGCACAGGCTCGGCCAGTGACTCCAGCTTGTCGCGCACCAGCCGTTCCAGCAGCGCGACATCGGTCAGGGTGGTGCCGGTGGCCTCGTCGTCGGCGAACAGGTCGCGGCGGATGCCACCCCCGGCGGCGGTGTAGTCGTCCAGCCCGACGAAGCGCACCAGCGCATGGTCGGCGCCGATTTCCCGCTCGGTGAGACGCTGGCGCAGCGCAGCCGGGCTGCGCTGCCATTCGGGCGCCTCATAGAACGCGGCTTATGTGGAGTGCGAGGTTATGCCGAGCACGGTCGGCAACAGCCTGCATAGATTCCCAGAATCACTCGGCATAACTGTGCCCCTCGTGGGCTCTTTTACGTTGCGTTCCGAACTTCGGCGAGCATGTTTATGAGGGTATCGGACGGTGACCGGAACTTTCCGGGCTTGATCGATGGCGGCACGTGCGCGGCCAGTACTGCCAGTTTCTCTATTGGATCAGCGCGCAGATAGGTCTCGGTGGTCGTGATGCTCGCGTGCCCGAGCCACAGCGCGACCTTGCGGATGTCGCCGGTGGCCGCGAGCGTATGCATGGCGCAGCTATGCCGTAGGACGTGGGGAGTGATGCGCTTGTGCAGCAACGACGGCTGCTTCTGAGCGGCGACCGCAACGTGCTGGGCAAGCCGATGAGCAAAGCCGTCTCGAGTCATTGGTGCATCTTTGCGGTTGAGGAAAATCTCTGGTGTCCGCGCCTGGGGTCGAACAGAAAGCTAGGCTCGCAGTGAAGCCTGGGTCTCGCGCCACAGTGGCAGGACACGCTCGCGGCGACCTTTACCAACAATCCGGACCATCGAGAGAGAGCGGTTGGGAAAGTCATCCAGGCGCAGCGCCAACAGCTCGGCAACCCGCAGTCCCGCAGCGTAGGTGAGATGCATCATGGCCCGATCGCGCATACCGCCGGCGGTGTCGTTGCTCGGGGCGTCCAGCAGGGCCTGAATCTCCTCGCGCGTCAGATAGTCGATCAGCGCTGTATCTGTCCGCTTCTGAGGCAGCGCACGAATGCGCATGACCTGGTCAAGGCAAGCCGGAGCCTGATATTCAAGGTAGCGGAAGAAAGCTCGAATTGCGGCAAGTCGGGCATTGCGCGTGCGAGCACAATTGCCGCGCCCCACCTCTATGTCGTCGAGGAATTTGAGCACGAGGTCCGGACTGAAGTCTTCGACGCAAAGATCACTGGGTCTGCGGACGAGCCTGGTGGCTGCAAACCGGACCAACAATGAGAAGCAATGTGCATAGGTCGCAACAGTATGGGGACTGGCGTTGCGGTCGCGCGGCAGATGCTCCCGTAGGAACCCGGTGAGGTATGGGGCGAGAGCTGTCATGCCACCTCTCCCCGAAACAGTTGTTCTCCAGCATCGGCGATGTCCCGCATCAGGAGCGGCGTCGCTTCGAGGTACCAGTAGGTCTTGTTGACATCCACATGACCGAGGTAGGTGCTGAGCGCCAGCATGTGGTTCGCGACGGCTTGTCGATCATGGGAGCAGGACTCCAGCGAACGCACGGCGAAGGTGTGCCGCAGATCATGCAACCGCGGGCCTGGCGCCGGACTGGGCGAACGCAATCCCAGTTGCCGCAGGAGTTGAGTGAATACTTGTTGTGCGCAGCGCTGATGCGGAGCACGGCCAGTGGTCACCACGAACAGGTCATCGCCATGGGCACTGAGCTTCGCGCGGACCGCGAGGTAACGGTCCAGCGCCTGTCGGGTCGTCGGATGAAGCGGCAAGAGCCGACTCTTGCCGAACTTGGCATTGCGGATGACGAGCCCGTCCTCGCTGAGGTCATCGCGTTTGAGTGCCAGGGCTTCGGATATGCGCAGGCCGGCCGCAGCCAGCAGACCGAAGAGATGATGGTACGTATGCGGCCGGATCGAACCTTCGGGTCCGAGGTTGAGCGCGGCGTCCATGATGGCGCGGACGTGGTGAGACTCCAGCAGATGCGGCGCTGGGCGTGGCCCCTGCCTTCGCCCGAAGGCACCAGCCGGAGGAACTTCATTGCGAGCATCCTCGGCATGGAGAAAGATGCAGAAGAGTCTGATGGCGTTGAAGAAGGTGCGTGCACGATTTGGCGTGGAAGCCAACCGACACCAATCAAAGATGCGGTGAGACTGAAGGTGCTGATCCCCGTGCTCCTCCGCGTAACAGGCAAACTTCCGTAGGATCCGGTCCGATACATCAAACTTGAGTCCGAAGCCGCGTTGCATTGCGACATAGCGCATGACGTCAGCGCTCAGCATGATGCGTCTCCCGGCCAGGGCTGCGCGACACGGGCCAGCATGGTCACATCGACCTTGGCATAGATGGCGGTCGTCTCGGGCGATTGATGACGCAGGATTGCCCCAACGGCTTCCAGGCTGGAGCCTGCCCTCACCATCGAGGTCGCCAGCGAATGGCGGAACACATGCGATCCGGATGGACCGTCTTCAACGCCGGCACGGGTGCGTGCCCTTGCGACGAGACAAGCGATCGCCGAGGGCTTCAAGGGTCTGAACGGCGCCTGCAGGCGTAGGAAGACGCAGTCCTCCCGCACGGTCGGGCGAACTTGCTCGATGTAGGCCAACAGCGCGTCACCGGCGTCTTGTGGCAATGGCTGTTGCGTCGCCCTTCGACCCTTGCCATCGACACGCAAGCGCGCAGTCGGCCAGTCAATGTCTGCCAACCCGAGCTGGCAGATGTCACCGGCGCGCAGGCCAAGCCGCGCCAACAGCAGAATGATCGCTCGATCCCGCAAGCCTGCTGGTGTACAGGTGTCGCAGGAAGCAATGATCTGCTCGATGGTCGCTGGGCTGAGAAACCGTGGCAAGCCGGCATACCGAGGGCGCCGCGCGTAGGGGACGGCATGCACGAGTTCGGGACGACAGGCGTCCCCGGCGACGAGATGCCTGAGATAGGACCGGAGCACTATCGCGGTCAGCTGCACCGACCTGTGGGATCGGTTGGCAGGCTGGTTCAGAACGATATTGCGGATCGTGATGGCGTCATACGTGCGGGGATCCTTGTCGAGTGACGACAGCCAACGCGCGACCTCGGCCAGATAGCGCACGGTCGTCTGCCTGGTGACTCCGCATCGATGTGTAAGCCACGCCTGGAAATCGGCAAGACGTGGATCTTCCTCAAGGGCACTGCGTGGGGGCACGAGGCCGCAGTCACGCAGATACTGAAGGAAGCTCGCTCCTCCACGCCGCCTGCGAATCACACCTGAGTCGGTCAGGGTCCCGTGTTTGCGGCAGAGAAAGCACCGGCAATCGTGGCGCGCGAAGCGTTCGACATGCCGGTCATCCATATCCTGTGCCGCAATCCGCGACAGGTGGAGCCAATGAACGAAGTGTTCAGCAGCGGAGGCGAGCATGCTCCGGGTTCCGCTGCTGTATCCCAAGGCGATGAGCTGGAGCTCATAGGCAGGGCGTCGGGCCGCCACTGGAGCGAGGTCTTCGGGAACTGGAATGCCGCCGTGATCTTCGAGGAAGCCAACGAACCGGCGGACATTGGTGATGTACCCCGGTCGATGAGCCTCTTGCTGGCTGTAGACCTGGCCACCATAGCCCAGGCACTGACATCGATGGCATGCAAAGCGCTCAACGACAGCGGCGTCCACTTGTTCGAGTGGAACGCGACGCAGCCGCAGCCAGTGGAGAAAATGGCGAGCTGCACTGGCGCGGGATGCAAAGGATGGGACGCCACGTTGGGCCTTGAGATAGTCGGCCAGGAGAGTCGCACCCCGATCCGATGTGCGACGCGAACCTTCCTTGCCGAATGCGATGCTTGAGTTGGAAGTCATGATGATTCCTTCGTCTGGTTGAGGAGAAATGCATCATGGTTATGCCGAGTGATTCGGGGAATCTATGCAGGCTGTTGCCAGCCGTGCTCGGCATAACCTCGCACTCCACATAAGCCGCGTTATGCCGAAATCGGCATAACGCAGCTTCCTGCGCGGCGTGGTCATCGGTCACGGCCAGCGCCATCAACTGGTCCAGGCTGAGGGCGTCGGCGCGGTAGTCGGCCATCAGGCGTGGGGAGACGTTGGCCAGCTTGAGGCGGCGCTGCACCACCAGAGGCGTGACGCCGAAGTCGGCCGCGATGTCTTCCACCGGGCGCCCTTCGGCCACCAGGGCGGCGAAGGCTTCGAACTGGTCGGCCGGGTGCATGGCCTCGCGCTGCACGTTCTCGGTCAGGCTGGCGGTGCGCGCGCTGCCGTCGGCCACCAGCAGGCAGGGCACGTCCCAATCCTTGGCGATGCGGCGCTTCTTGGCCAGCAGCTTGAGGGCCGCGAAGCGGCGACCTCCGGCCACCACCTCGTAGTGTCCGCCGTCCGCAGCCAGGGTGACAGTGAGGTTCTGCAGCAGGCCCACGCGCTCGATGCTGGCGGCCAGCGCTTCGATGGACGGGCTCGCGGTCTTGCGCACGTTGCGGCGCGACGGGCGCAGCCGCGACAGCGGCACGAGCAGCATCTGCTGCGAGGGCTGGGCGGGCACCTGCGGTGCGGGGATGGCGTGCAGGGCCTGGGCTTCGGCATCGGTGAGTGCGTTCATGGTGAAACTCCTGTCGGATGAGAGGTGAAAGGGGTGAGTGATGAGGAGAGGACGGCGGCAGGGCCATTCCCTGCGCGCCGCCTGGGTTCTGGATCAGCCCTTGAGCTGGCGCATGCCATCGGCCAGCAGCCACAGGGCGCGGTTCAGGCGCAGGTTCTGGTCGATGCCCTGCACGGGGCGGGTGCTCTGGCGGCGCCCGTTGGCGCTGCGGCCCGTCAGTCCGCCCTTGATCAGGTTTTCCTGGGTGCGGTTGAACACGCTCCACAGGTCGCGCCGGTCGTCGTCGTGGCGGCGCGGCATCAGGATTTGCGATTCCGTGACGGGCGGCGCCTTCTCGGTGTCGTCGTACTTGAGGGCCAGCGCGGCGCGGCCGAACACCTCGGATTCGCCCGCGTCCAGCGTCAAGGACTGCATGGCCTCGCGTGATTCCTGCGCCTGTCCGAAGCCTTGCAACACCGTGTAGGCGCCCTTGATCACCTGCGCGGCCACGTCGCCCTTGTGTGGCACCCGCACGTCGGCCACGGTGTCGCCGCACACCAGCCCGTTCTGGCAGACAAAGCGGAGCATGCCGGCCAGCATCTGGTAGCTGCTGGTGCCGTCGTGCGAATTGAGCAGGATGATTTCGTTGGCCTCGCGGCCGTTGATCTGGCTGGCGTGGCGAAGCCGGATGAGGTGCTTGGTGAATTCGCGCCGGTCGTCATGGCGCACGCGGGTCTGGCACACCATGAAGGGCTGGAAGCCTTCGCCGCGCAACTCCTGCAACACGGTGGCGGTGGGGATGTAGCTGTAGCGCTCGGAGCGGCTGCCGTGCGGCGCCTCCGCAAAGATGGATGGCGCCACCGCGCGGATCTGGTCATCCGACAGCGGGGTTTCGGAACGCAGCACCGGCGAACGCGGTGCGAAGCGGGAGGCAAGTTGCATGGTCATTTCTCCAAATGAAGCTGGCTGTTGAAAACCCCCACCGGATTCCTAGATTCGGAGCCCTCTTCGGGTCTTCCGGTGGGGTCGGCGCAAAGACCTGGGCCGGTCCCGTCGCCACCGTCTTTCCTGAGTTCATCGCCCGCGACCCAAGGAGCGCGCCGCCCGGTGCCGTCAAGGAAGCAAGCGCCAGGGCTGGTGCGGCCCGTAGGCGCAGCCGAGGACACGGCCTGGCGCGCCTTGACGGCACCGGGTGGCGCGCTACGGTCGCGGAAGTGGTGATGGACGAGGGAAGAGGGCGCAAGTGGCACCTGGCCACAGATGGCGCCGACCCCACGCAAGCGCAGCGCGCAGGCCCGGGTGTCAGGCCGGGCCGAAGGCGTCAGCCGACCGGAAGGAAGGGAACGATGGAAGCCCGTCAGGGACGAGACCGCGGGACTGCAGGGGCCGGGGGCTCGGTGCGCAGCACGACAGCGCGGCCGGCCAGACTTACAAGGCCGGCGACGCCCGGTGGCACGGAGCGCTCTACGATGACGACATGACCGAGAAAGACCAGAACCACCTCGATCCCCTGGAGCAGATGCTGCTGCGCTCGGATGCCTTGCACGAACGGCTGAACGAGCTGCTTGACGAGGCCGCGTTCGACGGGTCTGCGCGTGGCGAGGCCGCGCTGGGCATGTGTGGGTGGCCATGGAACACGGGACCGCCTTGCGTGCCTTGATGGCGCTGGGAATGCCCACCTCGGCGGTCAGCCTGATGAGACTGCAGTTCGAGGCCCTGACCCGCTCGATGTGGCTCATCTATGCGGCCAGCGATGCCGCCATCGAGAGGCTGTCCGCCCCGCTCACGCTCGAAGCCGAACAGGCCGCCAAGAACCTGCCCAGTGCAAAGGAGATGATCGATCAGATCGGCAACCGCGTCGGGCATACCGTCCCTGCCGCAGCCCACCAGATGCTGACCCAGTTCAAGGACGTGTCCTGGACCGCCATGAACTCCTTCGTGCACGGCGGTATCCACCCGCTGCGACGCAGCGCCGATGGTTTCCCCGTGCACCTGGCCCTGCAGGTGCTGCGCAACTCCAATGGCCTGAGCACCATGACCGGCATGACCATGGCCGTGCTCACCGGCGATGAAGCCATCGCCACGCCGATGAGCAAGATCCAACCAGCGTTCGCGGACTGCCTGCCGGATCTGCGGAAACCCTGAAAACCAGGGCGTCAACGACGCCCTGGCGGCGGATCAGGCGACGATGCGCCCGGCCAGCCGCGCGTCCCGCGCGTAGGCGTTCAGGCGCTTTTCGGCACGAAAGTGCAGGTCGCGTTCAACCGGTAACCCGAGCCGACCACGTACCGTCGTCAGTTCCTGAAGACTGACCCAGCCCAGTTCGGGCGCACCCAGGCCAAGATCGCACAGACCAAAGACATGGTCGTGGTCGTCCGGGTCGATCTCGGTCAATAGCCAGGTTGCGCCGGCGTCGGGTGTGAACAGCTTGACCACGGGCGCAGGGTCGAAGTCAGGGTTCTGCAACGATTCGCGGCCATTGGCCAGCAGCAGCACGCGCTGCTCGTCGGTGATGAGTGTGTTCATGGTGAACTCCAGAAGGAATGCCGGGCGAGATTGCCCGCAGCCTCCGGGTCACGGCGCAGCGCAGCGGTCAAGGTTCGAAGACGGCCGCCGAGGCCGCCAGCGCAGCGCAGATGCGCGCCGACCTTGACGGCGAGAACGGCGTGGCACGCTGGGTGCAACAGCAAGCCAGCCCACCCTCACTCTTCAGATACCCCGCTGTGGCGGGGCGCATTCAGGAAGCTTGGGACTCCCGGCGACGGAACGACTCAGGCGGAGCACACCAGCCGGGAGCGCTGTCAACCGGGTCTCTGTCTGATTTCGTCGTGAGCGCTTCTACTTTCGCGGCGATGCGCGATTCCATCGAGACTCGGGGCGCCACGACCAGAATGACGCAGCCCTCGCAGACCACCTCGTGGTCGTCGGATGCCTGAACGCGGAATTTCGCGCTTCGCTGCCCCAGGCGTTCAACCCATCCCCGCAGCTTCAGGGTCGATCCGGGCGGGATCGGCCCCTTGTGCTCCAGCTCTATCGTCCGGCCTACCACGACCTCCGAGGTGGCATCCACGTGCCGCTGCATCTCGCGAATGCAGATGGACTCCACCACGGCGACCAGGTACCCGGTCGCCAGGCATTCGATCAGCCTCTGCGCATAGTCGCTCCCATGCGGGAGCCTTGAAAAAAGCGCCCGTGCCGTCTGCTCCGGCGGCACGCTGTAGGTTTCTTCAAAGGAGATTTCGCTGATGCCTTGGTGGTTCATGGAACTGGAAAATGGGTTGACGACGTGCGTTTGCTCTCCGAAACCCCGCTTCAAAGCGGGGTGACAGGAACAGCGTTCGATCCTCGTTCGGATGCATCGCGTCTTCAACCCAGTTAGGCGTTCTCCAGCGTAGCTGGCTCGATGCGGATGTCCGTGCGAGGCGGACGGAGGAAGCCCCACCGTCTCTGGCTTTGAAGTCATGAAGTGCTCGTGCCACTGTGTGGTGGCACGCTGTTGGGCAGGAAACGAAGATCCGGGAGCCGGTGTGGCTCCCGGTTGTGTGGGCTCAGATCAGCCCGCGTTCTGCAAAGGACAGGATCGTCGGCCCGGCCACGATCAGGTGATCGATGACGCGCACGTCCACCAGCGACAGCGCGCTCTTGAGGGTTTGGGTCATATGCTCATCGGCCCGCGAGGGCTCGGCCACGCCCGACGGGTGGTTGTGGACCAGAACGATGGCCGCTGTGTTGTGTGCCATGGCTTCCTTGACCACCTCGCGCGGATAGACCGATGTCTGGGTCACGGTGCCGCGGAACATCTCGACGTACTCGATGACCCGGTGTTGGGCGTCCAGGTGGATCACCGCGAACACCTCGTGCTCCAGGGTGCCCAGCTTGATGCGCAGGAAGTCGCGCACAGCCTGCGGCGACGACAGCATCTCGGTGCCGCGCAACTGGCCCTCCAGAACCCGCAGCGCGGCCTGCAGCACCTCAGCCGGCTCGGCCGGACGGTAGCTGCCCGCGACATCGCGGACGAGCAGGGAGGAATCGATGTAAGACGTGAACGACAGGGAAGACAGCTGCGACATGATCGGCTCCGGTTCGGAATCGGGCGGGATTGCCCGGAACCGGCCACTCACGCCGCAGCGCAAGCAGTCAGGGGTCGAAGGCGCAGCCAGAGACGGCCGCCAGGACGCCAGCGTGCAAGGCACGCGCAGCCCTTGACGGCGAGAACGTGCGTGGTAGGTTGAAAGGGCAAAGCAAGACCGCCCCCCCCGCACACCACAACAGCCCCGGCAAGCGGAGCGCGCAGCGGCCACGCCGCGGAGACGTCAGGGATCAAAGCCGGATGGCCGGGATGCGGCACGAAGCCCGGGGCACAGCTCGCAGAGCCCGACGGCGGGACGCCGGGACGTTGTATCAAGGTCGCACGACCCGGACATCCGTCGACGACCAGACTGTCACCGCCACTGGCACTGGCTTCGTTTGTCAACTTCACTCTGACTTGTGAGATAATGAATTTAGTCCGATAATGTTTTTGTTTTTATACATATAAATCAACAGGTTAATTAAGTGATGGGCGAAATGAAGGAAGAGCAGTCAGATTTAGCCCAGATGGTTCGCTTGGCTCTGGCCGAGCAGACAGAAGACGTGCGCCTGTTCGCGGCGCGACTGGTCCGCAAGTACCGTGGGACGGCGCCCGACCTGGCCGAGCAACTCGAACTGTTCCTGAAGTCGAAGCCGGTACGCAGCGTCTCTCCCATGCGCAAGCTGTCGCCTCCGCCGTCGGCGACCCAAGCCCTGCCGGTCGATGACGAATCCCGCCTCTCGCTCCTGAAGGTGTTCAAAGACGAGCCGACGAAAGACGCGCCGCTGCTGTCCAGCGATGTCGAGGATGTCTTGGGGCAACTCATCGCCGAGCGCCGACAGAGTGAACGGCTGCGGGCCATGGGGCTGACGCCGACCCGCTCCGCCATCTTTGTGGGACCGCCCGGGGTTGGCAAGACGCTTACGGCACGCTGGCTCGCCGCGCAGTTGAAGGTGCCGCTGTACGTGCTCGACCTGACCGCCGTGATGAGTAGCCTGCTTGGCAAGAGCGGCGCCAACCTGCGGGCGGCCATCGACTTCGCCAAGCGCGATCCCTGCGTGCTGCTGCTGGACGAGATCGATGCCATCGCCAAGCGGCGCAGTGATGACAGCGACGTGGGCGAACTCAAGCGCCTGGTCACGGTGATCCTGCAGGAAGTCGACGAATGGCCCGCCAGCAGCGTATTGCTGGCGGCTACCAACCACCCAGAACTGATCGATCCAGCGCTGTGGCGCCGCTTCGACCTGGTGGTCCAGTTCAAGACGCCCGATGGGCAGGCCGTCAAGGAAGCTATCAAGCGTTTTCTGGGGCCGGACTACGCCCTTTTTGCCCGTTGGATCGACATCCTGGTGTTTGCATTCGCCGGGCACTCGTTCAGCGACATCGAGCGCGATGTGCAGCGTTTCCGGCGCGCCGTGGCCCTGGGTACGACCACCGACGCCGATCTGGTTGAGGACTTCATGAAGGCTCGCGCTTTGGCTCTCGACAGGCAGGGGCGCATCGACCTGGCAGTGATGCTGGCCAAGCAGACCCGCCTGTCCCAACACGCCGTCTCCGACATCACGGGCGTGAGCCGGGACACGATCCGCAAATACACCAACGATACGCCTGCGGCACGAAAGACCGCGCTCAGGAGAAAGGCTGACGCATGAGCCAAACCAATTTTTTGATCGGTCGTGGCGAACTGTTGACCCATGACATTGTCGGTCCGAGGCGCATGCCCGGCAAGGCTGAGGTCTACACCTTCGCGCAGGCGCGGGAACAGTTGGTGCCCCAATTCCGCAGCGCTGCGAAGGCGCTCGACGAACTGTCTGCCGACGCCTGTCCGGGAGACTTCGCCGTGGCCCGGTTGATGATGAATCCCAGCTTCATTGCTCGCTCCTATTTCCCAACCGGCCTGTTGCGTAGCACGGGGCTGGAGTCCATCGGCAGCCGCACCGTCAAGGTCAAGCCGAAGGCTTGGACTCGCAAGGGGCAGCCACAAGAGACCACAACCACCGAACTGTTCGTCGCTGGCAAGCGCCAAGCCTTCCGTAAGCTCTCGCAGTGGACGGAAACCATCGACGCGCAGTCCGACGAGGGCGAAGACCTGACCCACATCGAACAGTTCGCCGCCTTCGCGCCAGCGGAGCGCATCGTGAGCCTAGGTGGCCCGAAGGATCGCTTTTTCGAGGTGGGCCTGCATCTGTTGCCTGACGAAGATCCTGGCCTGATTCAGCAGGCTTTCGTGAAGTTCGCCCAGCGGGAGGGCGTGAAGGTCCATAGTGAAGTCGATTTCGTCGCAGGCAACCTGTGGTTCGTGCCGGTCGAGGGAAAGCCGCGCGAAGTCGAGAGGCTGGCCAGCTTTGCCTTCGTCCGGGTGATCCGGCCGGTGCCCAAGCTGCGCGGCATCCGCCCCTTACAACGCAGCGGTGGGCCCTCGGTAGGGTGCAGCCTCCCCACCGAGCAGGCCCTGTCGTCTGAGCCTCGCGTCGCCATCCTGGACGGTGGCTTGCCGAAGCACCACCCAATCGGTCCCTGGCTTCGCTCGTACCGCAAGCTCGACGAGGACGCCGACGATGACCCGCATGGCCCGGAGCACGGCCTGGGCGTGACCTCGGCCGTGCTGTTCGGACCGATCCAGCCCAACGGAGCGGCCGGCAGGCCTTTCGCCCCGGTGGACCATTTGCGTGTGCTCGACCAGAAATCGGGTGGCGAAGACCCGCTGGAGCTGTATCGCACGCTCGGTCTCATCGAACAGGTTCTGCTGTCCCGCTCCTACGAGTTCATCAACCTGAGCCTGGGGCCGGACCTCGAAGTGGAGGATCAGGAGGTCCATGCTTGGACCTCCGTCATCGACGAACTGCTCAGCGATGGCGACACGCTCATGACCGTGGCCGTGGGCAACAACGGAGAACGCGACCGCGAGCTCGGCTACAGCCGGGTGCAGGTTCCGTCTGACTGCGTGAATGCGCTCGCGGTCGGCGCGGCCGATGACACCGGCGCGGACTGGGCTCGCGCGCCCTACAGCGCGATCGGGCCGGGCCGCAGCCCCGGCGTCGTCAAGCCGGATCTGATGGCCTTCGGCGGCAACCCGGCGGCCAAATACTTCCACGTCTTGGCCCCGAACGCGAAACCGGTGCTGACGCCACAGCTCGGCACCAGCTTCGCGGCGCCGTACCTGCTGCGCAGTGCGGTCGGTATCCGTGCGATCCTGGGCGGCAACCTGACGCCTCTCGCCATCAAAGCCTTGCTGGTCCATGCGGCTGATTCCGGCGAACATGACCCGATCGAAGTGGGCTGGGGCAAGATTCCCGAGGACACGCTCGACATCATCACGTGCCCGGATGGCGTGGCCCGGGTTGTCTATCAGGGGGAGCTCAAACCCAGCAAATACCTGCGCGCCAGCCTTCCGCTGCCCAAGGAGGGCCTGACGGGCAACGTCCGCCTAAAAGCCACGTTCTGCTATGCGTCGCCCACCGATCCGCAGGATGCCGCAGCCTACACCAAGGCTGGTCTCGAAGTCGTCTTCCGACCCAACGACGAAAAGATCAAGGACGGCAAGAGCAACGCGGAAACCAAGGGCTTTTTCGACCTGAAGAAGTTCGCCACCGAACAGGAACGCCGTTCGGATCAGGGCAAGTGGGAAACCGTTCTGCACGGGGCCAAGACCTTCCGTGGTTCCAGCCTCAAGAACCCTGTGTTCGACATCCATTACAACGCCCGCGACGGTGGTGGCCGAGCCACAGGTCCTGAGAAGATTCGATACGCGCTGATCTTGTCGGTCGAGGCACCGAAGCACGCTGATCTGTACAACGACATCCTGCGCGCATACGCCAAGACGCTGGTGCCGATCCAGCCGCAAGTGTCGTTGCCGATCCGCATTCGGTGATATCGAAGGTGGAATCCAAAGCAAGCTTGAAGCAGCGAGGACTAAGGAGCAAGGAGAAGACCGATGCCGGAGCCTTTGAAGAGCAAAGACAAGAATGGGGCGCCGTTCACGCGACCGCGGGAGATTGAGGCCTGCTTGGTAAGACTGGAGTCGCTCGATGCTGCTACACGCCTGCAGGCTTTCGCCATCACGTCGAGAAAAAGCGACGGCTATGTTCCGTCGGAAGCGATGACGTATTTCCTGCGGCGCGCCTGGGCTGCTGGTGCCCAGAGCGAGTTCAAGCAGATCTTCGAACTGCTTATGAAACGCGTCGGGCAGTCCCTGTGTTCGACGATCTCCGACGCCCGTATGGCCGGGGCGCAGGGCATACGCGAAGAGGTCATGGGCCGATTCGCCGAGCGAATCGCCAAGGACTGCAACGGCCGCTTCGCCATGCTGGACTTCTTTGAGGTGCGGTTCGACCTGGCATTTTCCCGGTTCCGCAAGACTGTGCTGAGGCAGATCGGGCCGGCTGCGGTGGTCACCGTGCCGCTCTCCACCGACGGTGATGAAGGTCAGGACATTTCTCCTGAGGTCGAAGCAGCCGCAGCCGACTTCCTCGGAGGTGATCCCAAAAAAATTGACGACCCGGCTTTCCGGTTGGAGCTAGACGCTGCGATTGATGCATTACCAGATGATCAGAGACGGGTCGTGGGCTTGTTGCGACAAGGTTTCCAGACCCACTCGGAGGACCCCAACATGATGACTATCTCCAAGATGCTGAAGTGCGATGAGAGGACCGTAAGAAATCGCAAAGTCCGAGCGTACAAGACCTTGAGGGCCGCTCTTCAGGGGGACGTATGAGCACCTCAAAGCCCTTCCCCGCGGACGAGGAATCCGTGCTGATGGCGTTCTCCATGGAGCCCGACCATGGCCGGGAAACGCTCGAGCGCTACATCAGCGAGTACCCGCAGCATGCGACTGCGCTGATCGACTGTTCGATCGATCTGCGTCATCAGCCGCCAGCGGAAGATGTTTCGGCAGCCGTGGTGCCGGATAGTCTGGTGGACAAGGCCTGGCAACGGTTTGAGCGGGCTGTCCAGCAGCCCGCCGCGGAGGTGGTGAATCCGTTCGCCAAGCTCAATTCGAGCGGCTTCAAGTCGCTCGCGCGTAGCCTGGATGTCAGCAATCTCTTTCTGATGCGCGTGCGCGATCGAGCCATCAGCGCTGTAACCATTCCCGCCCGATTCGTCGAGAAGCTTGCTTCGGAGTTGGGCGCCACAGCGCAAGCTGTGGGCGCGTACCTGCAGGGCCCACCGGGGATGGTCTCCGGACATGCTTTTCGGTCCAGCGTGAAGCCGAGTGTGGGAGAACAGATCACATTCGACCAAGCGGTCGCGACTTCACAGCTCACGCCAGAACAGCAGGCGACGCTGAAGGCGTTGTCGGACTAAAGCGATGGACGCCACCGAGGCCGCTCGCCGGGAAGCAGAACGCCTGCACCGTGCGAACGTCGCGGCCGGTGGCGATCCGACCCAAGCTCTGGAGTTTGCGCGTCGGGAAGCCACGAGTCGCAGCTTGGATGTGTATGCGCTGCAGGTAGGGGATACGCAACTAAAGGGAGGCAGAGCCACACTCGACAGCCAGGCTGGAAGCATCCTCTACGAGGATTGCGGATCGGACTTCGAACGCGCCTTCCTCATCGCACACGAACTCGGCCATGTCGTGCTGGAAGGTGGCGTGCTGGACGTGGTGACGGTGGACGTCGAGCCCGATCGATCGATGGAGGACGCTCCGGTCGGTGTCGATCGCGTTCTTGACTACGGGGCGCGCGAGCGGCGTGAGGTCAAGATGGACCTCTTCGCGCGAGAGTATCTGCTTCCGCGCCCTGTGCTGCGCGAGTTGCATGTCCACGAGGGGCTGAGCTCCCTCATGATCGCGACGCGCTTTGGCGCGCCGCTCGCCGTCGTGCAGCAACAGTTGCTGGATGCGCTGCTGCTGCCACCGGCCGAAGAGCCGCACCCCGTAGGCACCGGCGCCGTGGCAGCTCCGCTCACCCCAGACCCCACGCAGGCTCAGGCGGCAGCACATCGTGGCTTGGCGTTTCAGCTGCAGGCAGGGCCGGGTACGGGCAAGACGCGGACGCTTGTTCGTCGCATCGAAGGGTTGCTTGCGGACGGCGTCGATCCCACTACGATCCTGGTACTCACCTTCTCCAACAAGGCGGCCAATGAACTGTGCGAGAGGATTGCCGCGAGCAATCCTGTCGCGGCGGCAGCGATGTGGATCGGCACATTCCACGCGTTTGGCCTAGACATCGTTCGCCGCTTCCACGACCGACTGGCGCTGCCGCCGGACCCGCGACTGATCGACCGGACGGAGGCAATTGAACTCCTGGAGGACGAGTTTCCGCGGCTCGACCTGAAGCACTATCGCAACCTCTGGGATCCGTCCCTGGACTTGAGCGACATGCTGAGCGCGATCTCGCGCGCCAAGGATGAGGTTGTCGATGCTGCGGGTTATCGCGCCCTCGCGCAGTCCATGGCGGTCCGAGCGGGAACCGACCAGGACGCCAAGGTCCGCGCCCAGAAGTGCCTGGAGGTTGCCACGCTCTTCGAAGCGTACGAACGGCTGCTGACCGGGCGCCAGCTGCTGGACTTCGGCGACCTGGTTGCGCTGCCGGTCCGTCTTGTCGAGGGTAGCGCCGAGGTAAGGGACGCCCTGCGTGCTCGCCATGAGCATGTGCTGGTAGATGAGTACCAAGATGTCAACCGCGCCTCGGTCCGGCTCCTGAAGGCCATCGTCGGCGACGGCCGCAACCTGTGGGTTGTCGGCGATGCACGCCAGTCCATCTACCGCTTCCGCGGCGCCTCTGCGACGAACATCGCGCGCTTTTCGATCGACTTCCCTGGCGCGCAGGCCGCACGGCTGGGCGTCAACTATCGCTCTGACGAGCGCATTGTCGATGTGTTCACCGAGTTCGCGCGTGGTATGCAAGCATCCGCCGGTGCTTTGCCGCTGAAGCTAAAGGCCGACCGCGGCACCAAGGGAGAACGGGTAGAGCTTCGCGTTGCCGAGTCGGCTGACGACGAAGTCTCCGCGCTTGCCGCGTCGATTACAGCCCTGCGTGAGCAGGGCATTGCCTACGGTGGCCAGGCGGTTCTGTGCGCGTCCAACGCGCGCCTGAACGCCATTGCCGAAGGTCTTGAAGCCAGAGGCATTCCCGCGCTGCACCTTGGCAGCCTGTTCGAGAGGCCGGAAATCAAGGATCTCCTGGCCTTGCTGTCGCTTGCGTCCGACCCACGGGCGGCCGCGATGGTGCGCGTGGCAACCATGGCCCGGCATCAAATGCCGCTGCAGGATGTCATGCGGGTCATCGAGCACCTGCGAGCGGCGAATCCAGCCTCGATGGCATGGTTGGCCATGCATGCCGAGGTGGACGGCCTGGCAGAGGGCACTCGGGAAGCACTCTCGCGCTTGTCCACGCTTTTCGCGGGCGTGAGCGCATCGACGAACCCCTGGACTCTGCTAGCCGGATGGACGATCGACAGTCTCGGACTCGCGAAGACGCTGTATCAGGCTGGTGATGCGCAGAGCCGCATGCAAGGTCTGGCCATCTGGCAGTTCCTGAACTTCTGTCGCCGGCAGCCCAGAGGGCAGGGCGTGCCAGTGCTTCGGCTGCTTGATCGCATCCGACGCCTGGTGCTGCTCTCGGAGGATCGTGGACTGAGCCAGCTGCCCCGCAGCGCCGAGAACATCGACGCTGTGCGCTTGATGACCATCCACGGAAGCAAGGGGCTGGAGTTCGATGTCGTTCATCTGCCTGGCATGGTGACGTCCGGCCTGCCGCGCAACAACGTGCCGCCGCGTTGTCTTCCACCGGATGGTCTGATCCACGGTTCGGAGGGGTTGACCGGTATCGAGGCGGTGAAGGCCGGCCACGACGAGGAAGAAGAGTGCTTGTTCTTCGTCGCACTCTCGCGAGCGCGCGACAGGCTGCAGCTGTATGCCTACGCCAGGCAGGCTGATGGGCGTGCGCGTAGCCCCTCCAGGTTCGTCGCTCCGATCGACCGATTCCTTGTTCGTCCGGTCCCGGTGCCGTTGCGAGCCGGCCCGACATCGACGAGCGTGCCGCTATCCATCACATGGCAAGGGCGTCCTCAATGGACCGACATCCAGGTCAACCTCTTCGAGCGTTGCCCGCGCCGCTTCCTGTACACGCACGTGCTGAGGCTCGGCGGTCGGCGAGCCGAAACAGCGTTCATGAAGACGCACAACGTCGTGAGTGAGGTGTTCGAGTGGCTGAAGCGGGAGCACGAAACGACAAGTCCCACGGTGGACGATCTGGCGGCGCGCTTCGAGGAGGCGTGGCGCTCCAAGGGCGAGACAGAGCATGGGTACGCGGAAGACTACCGGCGTATCAGCAGACGGCTCGTAGAATTTCTCATCGAGAGCCGCAGCCGCGGGGTGCCCGCGCCGGCACCTCCGATCTCGTTGGGGTGGGCCGAGGGCGAGATCCTTGTAAGCCCGGATGGCGTAGCTCACGGAGCCGGCGGACGCGTCACGGTGCGGCGCGTCAAGACGGGCAAGCAGCGCTCGAACGCCTTCGATGACATCGAGTACACGGTTCTTCATCTCGCCGCCGTTCAGGCCTACGGCCCGCACGCGCAAGTCGAGGTGACCTACCTGACCAGCGAAACCATCCAGCCGGTGGAAATCTCGTCGCGCAAGCTGGAGTCCAGGCGCGAGAAGCTGCAGTCCTTCCTTCAAGCGATGCAGGCCGGGCAGTTCCCCGCGAAGCCCGAGGCGCGCAGCTGCCCACGCTGTCCGAGTTTCTTCCTCTGCGGCGACTTGCCTGGAGGGACGTGGGTGCAAGAAAAACTTTGACCGGCCTTTCCGGTCTGGCTTTGGACTGCGATTGACTGAGTAAGGGGCCCCAGAAAGCCTGCAATCCCGCAGGTGATGGCTCCCCAAGAAAGGCAATCAAATGCAAACCCAAACCCACAGCGGCGATGACCGCTCCGATGTCGAAGATGTCGCCGCCGCAATCCGCGAAGGCCGCAGCCTGCGCCCGGCGGCGCTCTACCGGATCGTCGTCCTGGACGACCAACTCCACGAGCGTCACGTCGATCTCGCCGATCCGGTGCCGACCGCGCGCCAGATCCTCCAGGCCGCCGGCTTGCGCCCGGGCGAAGGCTACAGCGTCTACGCGATCCTGACCTCCGGCGAGTTCGAAGACCTGCGCCTGGACGAAACCTACGATCTGCGCGGCCGCGGCGCGGAGCGCTTCGTCATCTTCCAGACCGACCGCGCGTTCAAGTTCACGATCGACGACAGGCAGCTCGAATGGGGCAAGCCCAGTATCAGCGGACGCGTGCTCAAGGCGCTGGCCGGCGTCCCGCCGGAGACCTACGACGTCTACCTCGAAGTGCGCGGCGGGGGCCAGGACATCCTGATCCGCGACGGCGACCTGATTGATCTGGGCAAGCCGGGCATCGAGCGCTTCATCACGCTGATCCGCGACACCACGGAGGGGCTGCTCGCGCTGCCTGAAGCGGACGAGCGCTATCTGAGCACCCACGGCGTGGTCTTCGAGATGGTGAGCGACGGCGCGCACACGGGCGTCGTCTTCAAACAGCTGCAGCTGCCCGCCGGAAAGTTCAACCACGCGGCGGCCGACGTGCTCGTTCTCCTGCCGCCCGGCTATCCCGATGTCGCGCCGGACATGTTCTATTGCGATCCCTGGCTGACGCTGCAAAGCGTGGGGCGCTACCCGACCTGCGCCGACCAGGCCCATGCGTTCCAGGGCCGCAACTGGCAGCGCTGGTCGCGCCACAACACGGCGTGGCGGCCGGGCATCGACGGCCTGCACACCATGCTCAAGCGCATCGAGCGCGCCCTGGCGGAGGCGAAGTGATGTCGCCGGCTGCTCTGGACATCGTCCTGCTGGAGCCGCACGAGGCGGCCCTGCGCTCGCTGCTGCAAAGGAGTGACGGGGCCGAGGCGTCCGCCTATGTGCAGTTCGGCAGGGCCGACATCTCGGCAGACCCGTGGTCCGGCCTGCCGCGCACCAGGTTGATTTCGCACGAGGTTATCCCAGTCGCGGCCGATGAGATGGTCTCGGCATCCCCGGTCCACGTCACGTGGTCCACTCGCGGCTTCATGCGTGTTCTCGGCGCCGCGAAGGAACGCGGCTTGGTCGCGGGCCTGGTGCACACGCATCCGAACGCGGCAGCGTTCTTCTCCGACCAGGATGACCGAAACGAGGCGGAGCTCGCCCGGACGACGTTCAACAAGGGCGTTTCCGGCCTGGCCAGCATGGTGTTCGGCCGCGATGACGCTATGACGGGCAGGCTCTGGATCGCACCCGGCGAGACGGTCACGGCGTCCTCGATCTCGCTGGTAGGTAGCCAGATCAAGATCGCGCGCACGGTGGCTGCAGCTGATGAAGTTCAATTCCTGGCGCGGCAGGCCGCGCTCTTCGGCCGAGGGTTCAATCCAGTCGTGCGCGGGCTGCGGGTCGGCGTGGTAGGAGGCGGCGGCACGGGCAGTGCAGTCGCGATGCTGTTGGCGCGACTGGGCGTCGGCTTTCTGGGGCTGATGGACAAAGACATCATCGATGTTACCAACCTCAACCGCGTGCATGGCTCGCGCGCCGCAGATGTGGCCGCCGGCCTGGCCAAGGTGGACATCCTCGCGCGTGAGATTCGCGCGGCGGATCTCGGCACCCAGGTCGTCACCAAGAAGGAGTGGGTCGGCCATCCCGATATGCGCGATCTGCTGCGTTCCTGCGATGTGCTGTTCGGTTGTACCGACGACCATCAGGGGCGTCTGATGCTCAACCGCCTGGCGCACTACTACGGCATCCCGCTGATCGATGTGGGCCTGCGCATGCGCGCGGCACGCAGCGGCGCGGACTACGACATGACGGGGCGCGTGTCGACGATTCGCCCCGGCAACCCTTGTCTCATGTGTCTGGGGGTGGCCGATCCGCGCCGCGCTGCGGCCGAAGGGCTCCGGCGCAGCGATCCGGCCGAGTTCGAGCGGCGTAAGGCGGAAGCCTATGTGGATGGCGGCGGCGACCCCGCACCCGCCGTGGTCACGTTCACCACGGCCATCGCCTGCGCAGCCGTCGATGAGCTCATTCAGGGCCTGACCAGTTTTCGCGGCCCCCAGGGCATGACGCACAACAGGATTCGCCGCTTCGACCGCATGGAGGATCGCGCCATGACCTGCCGGCCTGTCGCCTCTTGCCCGGTTTGTGCCAGCCAGGCGAGCTGGGGGCGCGGCGATGTCAATCCATTTCTTGGCGTGATCGGCTAGCCATGAAGCGGCTTATCGCTCGCGCGCTGCGCAGGTTCGGGTGGCTGCACTACGACCTGCTCGTTTCACCGGTCACGCAGCATCCGGGCAAGAGTCCGGTGCCGCCTGGCGAGCTGTGGCTGGTCATTGACAGCGGCGTCAAGAAATGGGCTTGCATGAGCTGCCCGGGAGGTTGTGGGGTGCAGATCTCGCTTTCGCTCAACCCGGATCGACGGCCCCGGTGGTCGGTCGAAACCGACTTCTGGGGCAGGCCGACGCTCTTCCCCTCGGTTCATCAGCACCGAGCATGCTCCTGCCACTTCTGGGTGAAGAATGGCTTGATCGAGTGGTGCAGGTAGGAAGCGCCGAGTGCTGTTCAGTCGCAGCGGCGCTTGTTGTCGGGGCCTGTCGGGCTTAGGTGCATCGGTATAGGCGGGCGAGTACATATTTCAGGCCGCCGACGAGCTCGCCAGAGGGATGGCAAGTTCCCGGTGGCCGCCAGGCCCTGATACAAAACCTTTGACATTTGCAGGCGATGCCCAAGGTCTTGTATCGATGGATCGGGTACCAGTCGTCGCGACCCGTCACGAGATCTTTGGTCGTGTCCATGGCCGAAATGATCGCGGTCAGGGCTGCGGGCCGGGCGCACATGCCCCCCCACTGCGGCCTCCGTCGATGACATCCTGCTAAAAACCGAAGGTGAATCCCGAGTGCAGGCCGCGCTGCGCCGAATGCCAATCAGCGTGCGGCACCTCGTCACATTTCTGCTCGGCAAGGAGTCAGACCAGTTCGCGACGCCGAAGTCTGGCGGCGTCCGCATCTAGCAGCAGGAAGGGCGAGAAGCCGAGAGACGCCGCGCCGTACCCGGCATTTCTAGTCCCAGGTCCGATGCTGGCTCCTGCAAAATCGTACACGCGGCGCGGCTTACATCCACGGCGTTGCAGCCGCCAGGACCGCGTCGATGACCTCGGCGACACCTGCCGCCGCTCGCCCCTCAAGCACGACGCCCATTTCCATCGAATGTTCAAGGGAGGCCGCTGTCACGTTGGACGAGCCGAGGTAGGCTGTGCTCCGGTCGCAAAGCACCGCCTTTGCGTGGAAGGTTTCCCGCCCGCCGTCCATGCGCGGAATCGAATAGTTGAAGACCCGCACGCCCTCCACCTTGAGCCACTGCGAGATGGCGTCGAATCCGAACGGGTAGTCCTTCCGCGTGTTGTCTTCCAGGCTGCGAAGAATCAGGATGCGCTCGACCCCCGGGGAAACGTTCGACAGCAGCTCCGTCAGCCAGGTTGCGCCGGTGCTGTCAAAGAACGGCGTCATGACGACCATGCGCCGTTTCGCCGCCCGCACCATGCCGTGGAAGGCGTGCTCAGTGGCCTCCAGTTCTGTTGTTCGCCAACCCAGCGCCGATAGCTTCTGCTCCAGCATGCTCGGCCGAGGCGGCTTGGTGAGCACAACCTGCGCCACGGTTGCATCGCGGTGTACGGACGACCGATAGTGCTCAACGGCATGAAGGGCGAAGGCCAGGCGCGGGAAGCGTTCGTGCGCACCGTTACGCGGTTTGTATCCCGCCGGCGTCAACTCAATGAGCCCCAGGCTCGTTGACCGCTCGAGTAGGCCCTGCGTCGCGCCTTCTTCGGTTACACCCAATTGCGCCGCATCGATGAGCGAGCGGGCTGACTGCGCCGAACCGGCGGGCAGGCCTGCCCACGCCTCCAGCACCGCTGCGGCGAGTCCGGCTTTCTCAGCCAGGCCGGCCAAGACGGCTTGCTCGAACGCGGTCAGCTTCTGGGTTGGCATTGCAGACCTACGGTTTGACCATGTCTAGGTAGCCGCGAATCGGCGTGCCCCGCTTGTCGAGACGAGGCCTGCCCCCGATGGACCGCAGAACCGACCGTGAGAGCAGCTTGTTGCCGGCAATGCACGACGTCTCCGGCATCATCACGCAGTCAGGGCAGGCGCCGCCGCGCTCCGTGCACAGTGAGCCGGTCCCGCATTGCGTCGCCTTGGCGCCGAGCATTGCGGTCAGCATCGCCGGGCCGGCATTACGCCAGAGCGCAGACAGGTTGCCCAGGTCCATCGTTGTGCCGTTGCGGTAGACCACGAAGGCCAGGTCAGCCGGAAAGATGTACTCGCCCAATGAACCCAGGTCCAGGCCGGAGTACTCCGACACGTGTTTCATCAGCAAGTGCGAGTAGCTGTGGAGCAGGGTGTACAGGTAGAAGTAGACCGGCGGCGTCGTGGTCTCAGGCAAGTTGTCCAGGAACGGACTCATCGGCTGTGCCGCGCCCAGCAGGCCTGCGCCAATCTTCTCTCCCGCGTTCAAGGTGAACATGTCCGGGCAGTTCAGGTCGCGGAGCCATTCGAGAACGAGTTCTTCCTTGACGCGTACATACAAGGCCTCGTTACCCTGTTGCACGACGTAGACCGGATAACGCGTGCTGTCGTTCTGCTTCACCGGTGGGAACAGGTTTAGGCGAACGGGCATGTCCATGCCCCGCTTGTCCCGCAGGATGGGCGTCGACTCCATGCGCGAGTAGCCGAAGCTGAAGCGACACAGGTCGAATTCCCGGATAAGGCCCATGTCCTCGAGCCCCAGTTTGTCGAGCAACGCGCGCGTCGCGGTCTGCACCTGGTCCGTCTTGTCCTTGTCTTCTGGTGCCAGGTCCTCATCCAGCCGAGTAAAGGACACATACGGCTTCTTCCCGTTGGTCCGCGTCTCCACATCCAGGCGCGTGTTCTTGAGGGCCGCGTGCTCGACGGCCAGGCGGAAAGGGTCGAACTTGGATGCGAACGTCGATTGCCTGTTCTGAAGGTTCGAGACAACCGACACCGGAAGGTCCAGCTTCGGCAGCAGAATCTGTCGTCGGCGAAGGTCATCCAGAATGCGCTGGCGACTCGTGTATGCCATTTCGATGGCGCCTTTCAGCGTAGTCCGCATCGGCTCCGCAAATCCCTCGAGCGTGCGAATCTGCTCCACGGCAGCAAGGTAGTCCGCCAGGTCCTTGGCGCATTCCGGCTTGCCATCGCAGGCCTTCTGCACGTCCTCATCCGTGATGGGTTGCGCGGCAAAACCATACTGCCTCGCCACGAAGTCCTTGAGCTCTGCTTCCCGTCCAGGACGTAGTCGGGTCAGCAACTGCTGGCTGCCGTCCTTGAAGTCGATGAACAGGTCGGACTTGACGTAATACGCGCTCGACGCGCGGTAGGGCGTCGCCTGCATCCGTACCTCGGTCAGGCGGTCCGGCCCCATTGCCGGTCCGAGAATGCGCAAGGTGTCTCGGTCGTTCTGCAGCCACTTCGGTGACAGCGGCTTGTCGCAGGCGGCGCACTCGAAGAACCAATCGCCGATGCCGGCAGAGCGCCGATTCAGCTTGAACAGGAAGCTCCCGCAGACGCAGTTGTCGCGGCGCTTGATGACTTTGGCATCCCGGTCGCTCCAGTGCCACTGGCCCGGAAAGGCTGCCTCCCAGTGACCGGACCAGTGCACGAAGACGACATCGAGCTGCTCCCAGTCGCACTGGCCCTTCTTCTTGGGGTTGGGGCAGCGGTCGGATGTCAAGTTCTCGAGGTTCTTGTCGAGCTCTGAGAGAGTCTCGTAGTCCTGGAACATTCCACAGGTTCGGCACACAAACGTCAGCGGCGCCGGCGTGTACTCCATGTGCGAGGGCCGGCACAGATAGAAGCGATCCTGGCCCGGCAGTTGGAACTCCGACCTGGTTGGGTCAAGCAGGGCCTGGTCGACGCACTGCGCCGGCAGGATGCGCGGCTTCGTTGGGTCGCCGTCGCGTGCAGACGAGGCGGTGTTGAACCAGGCCCGACCCAGCTCGTTCATCCGCTCGAACACCAAGTCCATCGTGGACTCCGTGAGCTGAATGGACTCGCCGGCCGAAGAGCGGGCAATGCAGGCCCCCATACCACCTTCGAAGGTAAAGAAGCTCTCTGGGGCGTAGGCCGTTGCGAGCTGGTTGCGCGACCGGTTCATTGTTTTGGCTTTTGCCATCTTGTTTTTCCCTCAGCTCCGCGCTTCTGTTGCGCTATCGGTCGAATCGATGTCTGCGCCGGAGCCTCGCCGAATGAAGGTCATCGCCCGCGCCGTCATTCCGTCTGCCACGCGCTTGTACGACGCATCGGCACCCGACTCGTGAATGAGGCCGGGCTGGTCCACGTCGCGCAGCGAAGTCATCGGCCGCAGCAGGCTGTTGCGCGCAGCGAAGAACTGGACCAGACGAGTACTGTTCACCAGTCGGTCCACACCCAGGTCCTGCTGGTAGTGGATGAGCTGGCCCTTGAGCAGCGAGCGGTAGTAGTTCTTCCCTTCAGGCGATGGCGAGAATGACAGCCCGAGCGCCTTCTCCATGAACGCCTCAGTGGCCTTCATGTTGGCCGGAACGGCCAGGAAGTCGCGCACGTCGGGCGCCATGGCAAAGGTGGTGCTGTTGCGCTTCTTGTCGTCGTCCGCCGTGCACAGGCGCTCGATGGCGTTCATACCGCACACATACTCTTGGAAGAAGCTCGGCATTACCCGCACCAGCGCCTTCTCGGCCCAGCGGTCAACCGCTGCCGGCAGAATCATTCGCTCCAGGAACCGGTGGAAAATGTCGTGAATCTCTAGCACAAAACGGTCGCGATACCGCTGCGGAACGGGCACCAGCAGCGAGAAGCCCACGTGTGTGCGGCCCACGCGTGACGACGCCTGGATGTACTCTGCGATGTCCGACGGGATGCCCGCGAAGAACATCGCGTTGAACTCTTCCACGTCGACGCCGTGCGAAATGGCGGAGGTGGCAATAACCGACCGAAGGGTGTCGTTCAGCTCCGGGAACGGCTTGTTGATACCAACACGGGTCTCGGCCCGCCGGACGATGTCCTGGATGTCGGCGGCCGACACCGCTCCCGAGATGAGTTCCGAGCTCAGGGCTTGGTCAGCGTAACCCTCGGCCTGGTGAAGCTTCTCGAACTGAACCTTTTCGGTATCGATAACTTGGTCGCCACCTTTCTTGTTCGTGACGTAGGTCAGGGCGATGCGGTGCAAGTCCACCAGTGTCAGCAATGTGGCGGCATCCGCGCCCGCCAGGAGCCGGACAAACTGAGCCCGCAGCGGGCCGGGAGACACCCATCGAATCAGCTCGTCGCGGGCGGCCTTCTCCTTGGTCGGGTCCTCGCTGCGCAGGCGCTCGTACAGGCCGGTGAGCATCACGTGGTAGTGGCCGAGCACCGAGGCCATGGCCACGGTATGGCGGTGCCCATTGGTCAGGACCGAGGAGTAGACGCGCGCCCAGTGGCTGCGCAGCTCCACGTCGCCTGCATCAAGGGCCGCGCGCTCGGTGTCGTCAGATGTAGCGTCTGGCTGGAGGGGCGTCGCGTAGAACGAGTCGTAGAGCGTGGGACCCGGATAAGGGAACTGGACCGTGTTATCGCGCTGGTAGAGGTTGCGCATCTGGCGCTGCGGCTCGCTGACCGTGGCCGACGCGGCAATGACCTTGATTTTTCGACGGACCGTGGACTCGGGCTCGTATGAGAGATGACCCTTCAGCAGCGGCGAGAGTTGGTCGAGCGCTGCCTCCAGCGCTGATTCGAACAGACCCGAGAACGTCCCCAGGGACTCGTCCAGCAGGTGGGCCTCGTCCTGAATCAGCAGGGCCGGAAACGGGTCGAAGAACTTCTTTTCGCCTGCGACGAAAGAGGGGAACAGGGCGCGCGTGCTGGTGCCAGGGTGACCATCCCAGTCCTTGGGTTTCATCGGCACGTACAGGCGCTCGCTGCCGGTCTCGACAAGCGGCGCAAAGCCGAACATCCCGAAGAACTTGCGAATGGTGCCCTGCGACTGGCCAATAGCAGCGAGCTTGTCGACCGTGCCCAGGAGGACGGACGGAGCCAAGTCGTAGATGTCCTCGTCGACGATGTAGAAGGGTAGCGGCGTGGGCTTGGCGAACCGGGCATTCCAGGAGCACTTGTCCTTCGGGGCCGTGCAGTAGTGCCCCATCGCGTTTGCACCGGTACCCGATTGACGGCGCAGCGCTAAGAGGCTCCCGTCCCTGTTGCCACAGAACGGGCACGAGGACAGCTTCAGCCAGCGCTCACGGGCGCTCTTGTAGGGCTGGACGTCCTTGTGCTCGGCCTCCGCACTCGGGGCGAGTTCATCATCGCTGGGGACTTCTGTGTAGCCGTCCTCGGAATGCCAGTTTGGAGTGTTGCTGCCGCCCACCCAGAATCCGAGCGAGAACGGCTCGCCGGGATGCCCGCGCGTGTGTCGGACTTCCTCGGCCGCGCCCATCGTCGCGAAGGTGCGGCGCGCTTGTTGCAAGGTGAGCAGGCGCAACGGGTAGCGCATAAGGGCCGAGACACCTCGGTGCTTGGCCCGCAGGCGGTCGAGAAAGAGAACGAAGGCCAACAGGCCCAAGAACGCCTCGGACTTGCCGCCGCCGGTGGAGAAGTACAGCAGCGTCACGGCATTGGCGTGCTTTGCAACCTCGGGCGTGTAGTAGCTGTGGAACTCTGGAATGCGCGTCGCGAAAGCCGGAATGGACGCCAGGATGAAGGCGAGCTGGAACAGGCGCCACTCGTCATAGCCCTTCGACTTCGCCACCTTGGCCATCGCGGTGTTCATCGAGACCCAGGCTTCGAACGGAATGCCGAGCGGCGACTTCTGCACGCCAGGCCCGCTCCAGCTTGCGCGGGACTTCTCGAGGATATCCAAGCCGCAGCGGATAGCGCCCAGCTCTCGGCGCCAGGCGGCGACGTCCAGGTGCAGTTTTTCCTTCTCGGCCGCCAGTTGCTCGGCGGCATTCGGCCCGTCCAGGCCCCGGTCCACCGGATGCTTCTCGACCTTGGTCAGCCATTGTTCGTAGGCCGTGATGAGTGGCCTCAGGTTGGCTAGGCAGTCGGGTTGCGACAGCTTCTCGATGTTTCGCTCAACGGCGCCATCGGTTGGAATGATGCGAGGCAGCACGTAGCGCGGGGCCCACGTCGTGGTCAGGCGGTGCAGCGCGCCGTCGACCGTCAGAGTGATACCGCCATTGAACCCCAGCGCCGGGTACTTGAGGTACTGGTTGTACCGGTAGGACGGCTTGACGCGGTCCAGGCGTAGGAACTGGTGGTCGGCCGCCGGCACCGCAGTGGTCACCGAGACATGGAAGAGTGAGGGTTCCAGCTCCTTGAAGTTCGCCTTCGTGAGCGGAGCGGTCCAGTTTTCCAGCGCCACGTGGACGGTCATGCGAGTCGTATCGACCGGGTCCGGCACCGCCTGGACAACCCAACGCAGTTCAATCTGGGGCACGATGACCGCCAGGCCCGAGGCGCGCACCCGTTCCAGGAAGCCCTTCCAGCCACGCACGTCAGACGGCCGCACTCGTGTGCGCCGGTATCCCCACAACTTGCCACCTGCTTCGGGGTCGGAGCTGGCGGCCCAGTCGCCGAGCTGCTTGGCGATGGCTTCATTCAGGGCATCGGTCGCCTTCTTCGCATCGGCCTCGGCTGTTCCCGGGGTGAACTCGAAGGAGGGCAGGGCGAGCTCGAGCCGGAACCACTTCGGCGGGGGAGGAATGTCGTCAGCCAGGCCGTCAGGAGTGGTCAGGCCGGTGGCGACCTCTTGAACTGGCCGAGCCTCGCCTTCCTCGCCGCCTTCGTCATTCTCACCTTCGGTGCCCTCGGTTTCGCCATCTTCCTCTGCTGGTGCACGGTCCAGTCGGTTGTCGAACGGCAGGCCCATCGACTCGTAGACGGCCTTGCGAGCGTCGTAGCTCTTCGCGGCCCACTCCGGGTGCGTCTTGCCGCCTGGCAGTGCGGCAACGAGCCTGCCTAGTGCGTCCTTGACCTTGCTCCGAATATCGGCGCGGGCCTCCCGCGTCAGGGGGAACGTTGCCTCCAGTCGTCCGCCGGGCTTCACTTCGTCCTCGGTCGGCAAAATGCGGACGTATACGGCGCCAGTTAGCGACACACCCAGCGTGGTGCTCACAGCAGCCGAGCGAATCTGGAAGTCCATGCCGTGCGCGCTGATGCGGATGGGATCCGCCTCCTCGTCGCCGCCGCGCTCCTCTGGCGGCATCGGCACGATGAACTCCGACATCAACGCGGCGCTCGGTTTGGCCCCGTAAATGACCTTGTAAAAGTCGCCTCGGCCGGCGAGTCGCGCAGACAGTCCGTTGAGCAGGCTGTCGACAACCGCCTCTTTGTAGGCCGGATGGATGTTGCGAGGATTCTTACTGAGAATGGACACGTGTCTCTCCCTTTGTGATCGTTGTCTCGCGCGCAAGTGGCGGCACAACCTGTTCGACTCGATAGACGCAGCGCAACGCCTCCTGCTGCAGTTGCCGTATGACGTCTTCGGACACCTTCCGGTAAGTCGCGGCGCTCTCGGGCTGGAACAGAATCTCGGCGTACCGGGCGACCAGCTCCCGTCCCAGGTACTGGTTCAGACGCCGCGCATTGCGCACGAAACCCCAGTGCTGCTCTGCAGCCTCCTCGCTGATACCCAAGGCCTTGCAGAACACCTTGAAGTACTTGGAGTCCTTGGAGGCGTGGGGCCGTGTGTCGTCCTTCGCTTGTAGGGCCAGCCAGTAGTACACACGACCCGGCCGGCAGTCCGCGGCCTTCGGGTCCAGTTCAACCATCTTGGCGTGAATCTCGCGAGCCAGTGCTGACCGCTTGGTGGACTTGAACATCAGCGCACAGCGCCGCTGAACATCGTCGTGGTACAGCTTGAGCAACATGCGCACCGGGTCCACCACGGAGCTCACGCCCTCGCCGTTCAGCTGCAGTGACGACTCCAGCTTGGCGCGCAGCTCGTCGCTCATGTCGAAGATGAAGTCATCAGGCTGGATAGCGCTTGCGGCCGCGCGGCGAAACGGAGGGTCTTCATCGGGTACGTGGCGATAGACCCAGCCAGAAGCATATGCCCGGCCACCACCTTCAAGCTCGAACTTGTAGTACGCCTGCTCGCCGCTCTGACCGTTGTGACCGTTGTCGTCGAACTTAAACGTGAGGGGCATCTCACGCAGCTTGTTGATGACCAGTGGGTTCGGCACCTCCGCTAGACGCCGCTCCAGCTCCTGGGCCAGCAGACCGATGCGACCGCGGTAGGCCTTGAACGCATCCACCTCCTTCATGCTGATGAGCGTTGTGAGCGTGGACTCGGCCTGACGATAGGCCACCAGCGCCACGGTGCCGTGCGGCACTTCCGGATGGGTCAACAGGATGCGGAGCACGTCGGGGTTGATGCCGATGAAGGTGAAGTGCTTGCCTTTGCGGTCGCCCGTGAGCGTCTTACCCACGGCAGAGAGCGTGTGCCAATCGATACGACCTTCAGCGGCGGCCCAATCCGCGCCCAGCTTGCGCTGCAAGAAGCGATGCGCCATTCGCACGTACCGGTTGCTCGGCAGCACCAGGGAGATGCCTTGCCGGCCAGCAACGGCGTGCTTGCGGACTTCCGAGAGCATGCGGGCCGCCATTGGCGTAGCGTCATTCCAGTCGTCGAGGAGCTTCTCCGCACGCTCGATGGCGCGTTCTACGGCGTTGCGTACCGAGTTCAACGTGCCGGAGTCGAGCGCCGAGGCCAGCCGGAGCTTCACGGGCGTCCAGGCGTTCTGCTGGCTGCAGTAGTCGCCTCCGCCGGTCTCCGCCGAAGCCGCTGTCAGGTCGGTGTATCCCGCCGGCATGTTTGACAGCCGCAGAACGTACATGCAGGCTTCAAGAAGTGCTTGATAGGCCGGACTCTCATCTTTGCCTGCCGACGCGGTCAGACGTTGGAATGCCAGCGCAAGCTGAGATGCGTCGCGGTCAACGATGCTCACGCTGAAGTTGGAGTTGCTACGCTGAGCGGGTTGCCAGTCGATAGCGACCGGGTGAGCCGAGAGCAGTACTTCTTCAGATTCGGCGGCCCACACCCGCGTCTTAAGCGTGCTCACGGTATTACGAAGCTGCGCCCGCAAGATGAAGAAGGTCTTGGGGTCGTCGGTCACGACCACGGCACCTGTATCGGAAAGACTACTTTCTTGTGCAATCGATAGAAAATCGGGAATCCGATCAACGGCAGCGTAGTTCGTACGTCGAGCCGCCTCCGTGGCGTCTAGCAGCAAGATTTCTGGGCGTCCGGGGCCCTTCAAAGCTTGGGCAGCCAATGCTGCGCGCCACGACTCCTTCTTCGCGGTATGGTGCATTACCATGAGAGCGCCGGGTGCCTTCTCGGGGATGTCCCATTCCTGGCTGACCCTCTCGCGGAGATCACGCCGGAGCGCCAGACGTCCGACTTTGGCGAGAGTGCGTTCCAGAGGGTTGGAAGCTGTCGTGGCCCAGGCCCGCTTGGTTGGGTCGAAGACGAACGTCGGAACGAGCTCCGCGAGGGATGGATTCGGGGCGCCGGGCGTGTGCTGGGTCAAGTCGTTCAGCGCCCACAAAGCGCCGAGGAACGCCGGTGACGTCGTGTACGACTCCGCCTCGAGTGTGCCGTTCGGTTGTTCCACCCATAAGCTGCGATAGAAAGTGCTCAATGCCTTGCGGTCGGCGAGCACGCTATGGAGTGGCGCACGGCAGGCATGCGTGCCCGGATAGAGCAAGGTGCGCATGCCGCGCAGGTCCTTGGCAAAAACGCGCTCGACGCTTGCTAGCAAGTGCAATAGAGGCAGCGCCGTTACCTTTGCCGGCCAGACCAGGCATAGTGTCACCCCGCCCTGATCGGCTACCTCAAGCACGGTGCTTACGAGCTCCTTGGTCCAAGGCTGCGCTGCCACGGTCTCCCCGGCAGTCCGTGATTGGTAGGTCAGGCGGGCATTGCCGGCGCGGACCTGCGCCCAAGGCCGTTGTGGACGGACAGGGGCTGGCGACTGCGGAGGGGGAAGCGGCACCACACGGGGTTTGACCGGTGAGTGCCTCCCTCCCACGGGCTTGGTGGCGTACTTGCGTGCCCGTTCGGCTTGTTTCTCGCGAGCCTTTGCTTGGTCTGCCTGGCGGTCGGCCAGTGATTTGAATTGAGGCATTACAAAGTCCGAACAGTTCTTGCCGTGTAGTCATCCCTCGGAAACGAGTCCGAAAGCCAGGTGCACTGCTTCCTCCATGGACCTGCCATCGGCGAGGGCCTCTCGAAGTGCCCGCGGGTCGGGGAGCGCAAGTTGATTGAGCTCAAACGCTGAGACGTTGATGGCACCCGAGATGCACCGGAAGTAGCGGTCGACCGCATGCGCGCTCAGCAGCTTGGCGAGCTTAGTGGGCGGCAACGCTGGCTTGTCGCTGACCGCTTCGATGATGACGACGTGGTTCTCACCGATGAAGCCGCCGTACGTGTCGAAGACGCCCGGTGACACTGCAGCCGCCACAAGGCGCCGCGGCTGGTCGTTCGACGTCACTCGCTGCATGACCACGCATGGCGACGTGACTACGGACATATGCCCCTTGTCGCCCAGGTCGACGAATCGATGCTCGCCGTCGTAGGCTGAGGTGTCCTCCAGCCGAACGATGCGGCCCGGGACGATGTCCCGCGACCACATGAGCGGCATCGCTGTGTGCGCCTTGGCCTTCCGGGCGTCCTGAAGCGAATCGAACTTGGGCCGTTTGTCGCGGTTCCAGACGTACGCCCCGATGCGCACCCGGTAGCCGTAGTCGGACAGGCGGAACCGGGATAGGGCGGCCGCCTTAAGCAGGGTCACGTCGTCGACGGAACGCGGGATGGGCCACACGGCGCCGGAGTTGGAGAGGGTGCATTCACCGACGCTCGTGTATTGTCCCGCCCCCGAGACGACGGAGACGTTGGCGCGCACCTGCGTGTGGTCTTCTTCGGCGCGGCGCCGTAGAACTGTCAAGGCGGTCTCTTGCTCGACGTCAATGAATACACCCTGGCGGTCGCTGACCATGCCAATGTGCTCGACGTCGGTGTTGCGCATAAGGAATTTGCGCAGTCGACCGAAGTACTGCCCTGAAAGGAAACTGGTCGGAGTGACCAGTGCGGTATGTCCGCCGATCCGAAGCAAGCGGACGCAGAGGGCGATGAAGAGGCAGTACAGGTTCGGCTGGGCCTCGATTACATCTGAGTACGTGTCGCGCAAGGGCTCCAACTCCTCGGCGGTCATCTTTCGGTAGGGCGGATTGCAGACGACGACATCCGCCGTACCGAGACAGGCGGCTAGGGTAGTCAGGGAGTTGGCCGTGTGGACGTTGAAGGATGGGACGTAGTTCGTTTTCTGGATTTCCGCGTGCAGCGCCATGCATAGGAAATGCTTGGACAACTCACACAGTGTCTTGTCCAGATCGCAGCCGCTGAGGTGCCTCTCGATGTGCTTGAGCACCTTCAGCGCCGTGAATCCCTGCGCAACCAGCGCGGTTCGCATTCGCAAGGCAATCGGTGCCAAAAAGGCCGCGCCTCCGCAGGCAGGGTCCATGAAGGACTGACTCCCAAAGTCGACGCCCTGCGCGGCAAGGTCTTCGAGTAGGCCCTCGGTCAGCGACGCCGGCGTAAAGAACATTGCCAGGCTCTTGCGGTAGCCCTCGTCGGCCAGTACGGCGTAGGCGGAACTCAGCCAGTACGTCGCCTCAAGGTAGCTCAGCTGACCCAGCAGTGCCACGAAAGCCGCAATCTGGGGCTCCGCAGCGAGCACCTTCGAATAAGGTAGGGAGGGCTGTGGGAGTGCCGGGAAAGCGGTCTTGCACCAAAGGCGAAGCACTGTCCCGACAAGCGTTGACGCGTCGCATTCGCAACGCTCAGTGACTTGGCCAAGGGCGCGGATGCGCCGGGTAATGGATAGCTTCGACGGGGGCGTCATTAGAACCGGCCCCATCCTCCGTCTGCTCTTGTTGGCCTATCCCTTTGTGACTGTATGACCATGCTTTTTCTCCCTGGGCACGTCGTTGCATATAGGTTCTTTGGCGAGGCAGGCGAGCGAGTAAGTGCGACAGTAGTCGAGTACCAGCTTCTCCAACATATTGGTCTGCGACCGCTGTTCGCGCGCTGCTGCTTCTTCGAGGCAGCGCTTCACCAGTGGCGACACCCGGAAGCTGATTGACACCGACTTCGTGGCTCGCTCCATCGAGGCCTCCTTAGGTCCGTATAGTAAGTCGCAATACGAATTACCGAAACAGGTGGTAACCCCGCGGGGGGGGGGGCGACCAGGCGGGATGGAGGCCACCAAGCCGATGGAGCGGAAGTTGGTCGCCATGGCTGCATGCCGTCACCGGATAAACAAAAGCCCGCTTGTGCGGGCTTTTGTTGCTCATCTGCTACGCGCTGCGCAGCGGATCGGTGTTTTTGGCGTCCGATTGGCGTCCATATTCGTAAGTTGTTGATTTTGTTTGTATTAATTCGATCTTGTAGCCATCGGGGTCGGTCACGAAAGCGATCACCGTGGTGCCGCCCTTGACCGGGCCGGCCTCGCGCGTCACGTTGCCGCCGGCCGCCTTGATCTTCTCGCAGGCCGCGTAGGCGTCGGGCACGCCCAGGGCGATGTGGCCGTAGGCCGTGCCGAGTTCGTAGCTCTCGGTGCCCCAGTTGTAGGTGAGTTCGATCTCGGCCTGGGCCGGGTTGCCTTCGTAGCCCACGAAGGCCAGCGAGTACTTGTACTCGGGGTTTTCGGAGGTGCGCAGCAATTGCATGCCCAGCACCTGGGTGTAGAAGTGAATCGAGCGCTGGAGGTTGCCCACGCGCAGCATGGTGTGTAGAAGTCGCATGGGTCCTATTTTGACGGCACTTCAAAGACCAGGCAGGTCGTTGTGGCATGTGCGTACAGCTTGCCGTCGGGCCCCACGATGCGGCCCTCGGCGGTGGCCAGCTGACGGCCCGCGTGCACCACGGTGCCGATGGCGCGCAGGGGGCCGCTCTTGTAGGAGGCCGCGCGCACGATGTTCACGCTGAGTTCCGCCGTGGTGTAGGCCCGGCCCACCGGCATGACGGTGTGCACCGCGCAGCCCACGGCGGAGTCCAGCAGCGTGGCGTACCAGCCGCCGTGCACCGTGCCCAGCGGGTTGTAGTGCTTGAGCTGGGGCTGGCCCTGGAAGACGGCCCGGCCTTCACCGATTTCCACCAGCGAGAAATCCAGCGTGTCGGCGATGTGCGGGTAGGGCAGCTTGCCGTCGAGCATGGCCTGCATCTGTTGCATGCCGGTCAGGCCCGCGAGATCGGCGGGGTTGGCCAGACCCACGCCCGCACCGGCGTTCATGCGGGCCACGACGGCTTCGTATTGCTGGATCCACTGGGCCTGGGTCTCTTCGACGGTCATGGTTCGATTCCTTTCTATTTGCAGGTGCAAATATTGTAGATACAATCATCTCATGAATGCCGACACCCAGGTGACATCGCCGACCCCGGTGGGTTGCACCAACTTCAAGCTGCGTCAGCTCACGCGCCGCGTGACCCAGCACTACGACCAGCACCTGGCCGGCTCGGGGCTGAAGATCACGCAGTACTCGCTGCTGACGCACGTGGACCGCCTCGGGCCGCTGGCGCCCGGCGAGCTGGCCCGGCGCATGGACATGGGCGCCTCCACCCTCACGCGCAACCTGCAACCCATGATCGCGGCGGGCTGGCTGGCGATGGGCGAAGGGGTCGATGCGCGCAGCCGGCTCGTGCACATCACCGACGCCGGGCTGGAACTGCGTCGCCAGGCGCAGCGGCGCTGGAAGGCCGCGCAACTCTCGCTCAACGACAAGCTGGGCGTGGCCACCGTGGCGGCGCTGCACGGGCTGCTGGACCAGGGGCTGGCCGCGTTTCACGAGGAAGACACCCATGAAGACTGAAACCTTGACCGCCGCCGCGCCCGCGCGTGCGCCCTATGTGTGGTGGCTGGTGCTGCTGGCCGCAGCCGGGGCTTTCGCGCTGACCATGGGCACGCGCCAGACCATGGGCTTTTTCCTCTCGCCGCTGAACACCGCCACCGGGCTGGGGGTGGGCAGCATCAGCCTGGCGTTCGCCTTCGGCCAGCTCTGGTGGGGGCTCACACAGCCTTTCGCAGGCGCCGTGGCCGACCGCGTCGGTGCCGGGCGCGTGCTGCTCATCGGGGTGCTGCTGGTGGCCTTGGGCACCTACCTCACGCCGCTGATGACCAGCACCTGGGGCCTGATCCTGGCCATCGGCGTGCTCGCGGCCGGTGGCGCCGGCATGGCCGGGCCTTCGGTGCTGATGGCGGCCACCGCGCGCCTGATCCCGGCCGAACGCCGGGGCATGGCCACCGGCATCGTGAACGCGGGTGGCTCGTTCGGTCAGTTCCTCATGGCGCCCCTGGCCGCCGCGCTCACGCTGGGCCTGGGCTGGGTCGGTGCCCTGCAGGCGCTGGGCCTGATCGTGCTGCTGGCGCTGCCCGCAGCCTGGGTGTTGCGCGGTCCGGGCCCGGCGGCAAAGGCTGGGGCGGCGCCCGCGCCGGTGGCCTTGCCCACCGGCCAGGCGATCCGCAAGGCGCTGAACACGCCGAGCTACCTGCTGCTCTCGGCAGGCTTCTTCGTGTGTGGTTTCCACGTGGCCTTCCTCGCCACGCACCTGCCCGGCGTGGTGGCCGCGTGCGGCCTGCCGGCCCCGGTAGGGGCCTGGGCGCTGGGGGTGATCGGCCTGTTCAACATCATCGGCAGTCTGGCCATGGGCTGGGCCGTGGGCCGCTGGCGCATGAAGTCGCTGCTCTCGCTGGTGTACGCCTCGCGCGCCGTGGCGGTGCTGGTGTTCCTGCTGGCGCCCAAGACCGAGGCCGTGATGCTGACCTTCGCCGCTGTGATGGGCCTGACCTTCCTCTCCACGGTGCCGCCCACCGTGGGCCTGGTGGCCAAGTTCTTCGGCACCGGCAACATGGCCATGCTGTTCGGCATCGTGATGCTGGCGCACCAGGTGGGGGGCTTTCTGGGCGCCTGGCTGGGCGGCCAGGTGTTCGAGGCCACTGGCAGCTACGACTGGGTCTGGTACATCGACATCGTGCTGGCCGTGGGCGCGGCGCTGATCCACCTGCCGATCCGCGAAGCCGTGGTGGCGCGGCCCCGGCCCGCGTGAGGCCAGGCAACGCTCAGACCGGCACGGTGTAGTTCAGCGCCATGCGCCCGCCGTCGACGGTGACGATCTCGCCGGTGACGTAGCTCGCCGCGTCGCTGGCCAGCCAGGCCACCACGTCGGCAATCTCGTCGGGTTCGCCGAGCCGCTTGAGCGGTGTGCGGCTCAGGATCTTGTGGCGCGCCTCTTCGCTGGTGAGCACGGCCTGGGCCGCCAGCTCGGTGGCGATGGTGCCGGGCGCCACCGCGTTGACGCGGATGCCGTGGTCGGCCAGCGCCAGCGCCATCACGCGGGTGAGCTGGTTGATGCCGCCCTTGCTCACGTTGTAGCTGGCGATGTTGGGGATGGCGAGCACGCCATTGACCGAGCTCATGTTCACGATGCTGCCGCCATCGGCCTGTTGTGCCATGGCGCGCGCCACCGCCTGGCCCATGAGGAAGGCGCCCTTGAGGTTGACGCGCAGCACCTCGTCGAAGTCTTCTTCGCTCACGTCCAGGAAGTGGGCTGCCTTGAAGATGCCGGCGTTGTTGACCAGCACGTCGATGCGGCCGTGGCTGTCCAGCGCCAGTGCGACGATGGCGTCCACGTCGGCCTTGTCGCCCACGTCGCAATGCATGTAGGTGCCTTCGAGTTCGCGCGCGAGGGCGCGGCCGCGCGCGTCGGCCACGTCGGCGATCACCAGCTTGGCGCCTTCGCGCGCGAAGCGGCGCGCACAGGCTTCGCCGATGCCTTGGGCCCCGCCGGTGACGAGGACGACGCGGCCCTGGTGGCCGAAATGCACGGAAGAGGAAGAGGCTGGGGTGTTCATGTCGCCATGGTAGCGACGGGACTCAGCGCGGTCCGCGCTCTTGCAGCGATGGCAGCTGTTCGGCGTGTCCCGCCTGGTGCGCGAGATCGATGGCGCGCAGGCCATCGTGGTCGGTGCGCCCGGGGTCGGCGCCTGCGCCGAGCAGCAGGCGCACCAGCGGGGCATCGCCACGCTGTGCGGCCAGCATGAGCGCGGTGCGGCCCCGCGCATCGGCGGCGTTCACGTCCGCCCCCTGGGCCAGCGCGTCGCGCACATCGGCGACCGCGCCGCGCGCGGCGGCGGCCAGCAGGGCCGCGGCGGGCGAGAGCGGTGCGACGGCCTGGGGTGCGGGTGTGGGTGCGCCTCGCCGCGCCGACAGGGCGGCGTGGGCCTGCTCTTGTGCCAGAGCACGGGCGCGGGGGGTGGCCGCCATGTCGGTCGATGCGGTGGGAGGGGCTTCGGCCTCCGCTGCCCTGTTGGCCACACCGGGGGCGACGGGTGGTGTTTCTGCCGGCGCTGGAGCTGGCGGCGCGGGGGGCGGCAAGGGGGCTGCGGGTGCTGCACCGCGCGGCTTCGGGCGCTCGGGCGAGGGACGCGGTGCGGCCGGCGCGGCGGGCCGGGGTTCGGGCGGCGCCGCGGCTGCGGGGGAGGCTTGCTGCGCGGCGGCTGGGGCCTCTGCCGGTGTGGCTGCGCGGGAGGGCGCCTGGGCCTCGCCGAGGGCGATCTCCCGTTCCTCGGGTGTGCCGCGCTCGAACTGCAGCACCACCAGCGTGGCCAGGCCCAGCACGGCCAGGCCGCCGAAGGCGCGCCAGCGCCAGGTCGAATCGTTGGCGGCCGGCGGCTTTGTGTTCCCAGGGGTTTCGCGGGCTTGGGCCGCGGCGGTGCGCGCCTGTGCCAGCACCTTTTCGCGCAGGGTCGGGTCGGGGCGCGCGGGGTCGTGTGCGTTGGCCTCCCGGTAGCGCTGCAGCAGTTCGTCTTGCGGCTTCATGCAAAGGCCTCCAGGGCTTGGCGCAGGCGCTCGCGCGCGTACCGCAGCCGGCTCTTGGCGGTTTCGGCGTTCACGCCCGTGGCCTGCGCGATCTCGGCCAGGCTCAGGCCCCCTTCGGCCTGCAGCAGGAAGGCCTCGCGCTGCGGCAGGGGCAGGGCGGCGAGGGCGTCCAGCAGGGCCTGGGCCTGCTCGCGCGACTGCAGCTGCCGCACCGGGCCGAAGCCCGAATCGGCCGCCAGCGTGTCGGCGAGGGCGGCGCCGTCGTCGGTTTCCGCATCGAGGCTGGCGTGGGCCTTGTGGGTGCGCCAGTGATCGACCAGGCGGTGGTGGGCCAGGGTGAACAGCCAGGTGCGAAACCGCGCGCGGGGTTCGTAGCACGGGGCCTGGCGGATCAGCGAGAACCACACGTCCTGCACCAGGTCATCGGCCAGCGCGCGGTCGTGCACGCTGCGCTGCACGAAGCGCCACACTGGCAGGCCGTGGCGGTCGTACAGGGTTTCGAAGGCGCGCGCGTCGCCTGCGGCAAAGGCCTGCATCAGCGTTTCATCGGCGGGCGAAACCTCCTCGGTCATGCCCGCGATTATGGGAGCCGGGGGACCATCAACTCGGGTCGGGCGCGTAGCCGGGGGGCACGGCACCGGGGAAGGGATTGGGCCTGGGCGGCACGGCCTGCGTGGGGATGATGCCCATGGCGATCAGGTTCTCGCGGCTGTCGTAGCGGATGCGGATGACTTCATCGGGCCGGTCGCTGCGCCGCTCGAAGGTGGTGTGGGTGATGGGCGCGTCTTCGCGTGCGCCGTGCCCCGTGCCCAGGCGCGGCGCCGGCGCAGCGGGGGCCATGCGGCGCGCGGCCAGCGACTCTGCACGCTCGCGTGGCGCCTCGCTTTCGGCTTGCGCCTCGGTGCCGGCGTCGGCGTCGGCGGCCGATGAGCGGTTCTGCACGCCGCTCTGCTCGCGCAGCGAAGGCCAGGGCAGCACGGCCGGCGGCGGCGGCGGCAGGGGTTTTTCGCGGAACACGGCCACGCCGATCACGCCCACGTGAGCCGGGCGGCCGGTGCGTTCGGCGTACGAGGCGCTCGATGCCGTGAAGTGGAAGGCCGCGACCTCGGCATCGCTCTTGCGCCAGCCGGTGATGGCGTGCTGCTGCCAGGGAGAGAGCACGTAGCCGGTCTGCTGCCAGGCGGCGGTCTCGCCCGAGAT
Source organism: Hydrogenophaga sp. FG152 (assembly GCF_057809615.1). Lineage (NCBI taxonomy): Bacteria > Pseudomonadati > Pseudomonadota > Betaproteobacteria > Burkholderiales > Comamonadaceae > Hydrogenophaga > Hydrogenophaga sp. FG152. Next base: position 208,961 of record NZ_JBMDKH010000009.1, read on the forward strand.
CACGTTCACACCGTCGACCGAGACCACGCCGAGCACCCGGCCCGGCGTGGCGTTGCGCACCGACACGGCGTAGCGCGCGCCGGGCCGCCCGGCGACCCAGTGCTCGCCCTGATGGCGGTAGACCGTGAGCGTTTCGCCGCTGTCGCGGTCGATCACCTGGATGTCGGTGAGCCGGCCCACGGCCTGAGCCGGTGAGGAGGCCAGGGCCACGAGCGCGGCGGCCAGGCACAGGGCGAGGCGGAAAGAGGGGAGGGGTTTCATGCGGGCTCCGCGAACAGTGGATGGAGCCGGTTGAAACGAACGAACCGCCTCGATGGGGTTGAGGCGGCGCCGGTTTTTGTGTAACGGAGTGCGTCAGCAGCTGTTGCAGGTCGCCAGCGCGCTGCTCACGCGGGCGCGGGTCTGCTCGATGAGGTAGTCCAGGAACACCTCGGTGCGGCGCGGCATGAACTTGCGG